>CAMJFV010000024.1 GCA_946405045.1 uncultured Bacteroidales bacterium
AAAGACACCTCTTTCTGAAGTGCCTTTTAGGTTGGGTGGAAAATGATTTATTTGTACATTATTTTCTTTCCTTTGTTTATATAAACGTTTCCTCGCTCAGGATGATCCACTTTCTGTCCCTTCATGTTGTAGTATATTTTTTCATTAGAAGAAGGATCAGCCAGAATATCGTCTATTGCGTTGGAGTCTATATTGATTGTGATCGATTCTTTTGCGTGGCATCCCTTCGCATCCCTGTCGACATCTGATGGCAAATCTAAGTCAGCAAAGATTGTGTATGTTGTGGTCTTCTCGACAGTGAATGTCGGACTTAGTACGTTTGATGGCATTTCTGGCTCCCAGTGGTAAGTTGGAGTTAGTGTTCTGCCTTTTGCATCGTAGGTATTTATGGTAGCGTTCAATGTCACCTCATCTCCTGGTTTTACCTCAGTCTCGCTGGCAAATATTCTTAGTCGTACATTGACGTCTACTACATCAATATTCCAAATCGTGTCAATTGGGCATCCTGATTCAGTGAACCCGGTTGTTTTCTTTTGGAAAGTGCCAGCTACCATGAATGTGTCTCCAAACAAAATCTGCTCTTTACAGATCAATGTGTCAAGATGAACTTCTTCCACTGCGTATGTAGAGACGTTAGTTGCTAATGCAATCAGCCCTGGTAGAAGAATTTTTTTCATAATACTCATAATCTTATTACTTTTTGTGAATTAATAAATTTTCAAATGCCATATTTTTTTTAGTTGTCTGTTGTAATAAAAACAAAATAAAAAGCCATGTCGTATTAAATAATTTCTATGAAATAAGTAGAATGGGGTTTCAAACAAAACTAGTCCTCTACAGAATGAAAGTGTCCTTAATATACAACGTTGAAATCATCTCCACAAACCATCGCATTAAAATTAGTAACTAAACCAGAAAATACTAAAATAAGCTTTTTTAGTTTTGACGTAACTAATTATGTTTTTTATTTGACAATAGTGCAAAATTATAAAAAAATATAAAATGCGATGCAGGATTTGTGATTAATTGTATGTTTGATCTGATTTTTATTGTGTTGTGTTTTAATGAATGATATTTTTGAATTTTTATTCAAGTAAATGCGGAAATATGGATATTAATGACTAAATTTGCAAAAAATAAACAAACATTTATGACAGAAATAAAAGGTAAGTGGGCACTTGTTACTGGTGCATCACGAGGTATCGGAGCTTTGGCGGCTAAATTCCTAGCAGAAAGAGGCTGCAACGTCGTTCTTCAGAGTAGAAAGAAATCGCATCTTGATGCGGTTTTGGCAGAAGTTAAGAATATGGGTGTTGAGGCTTACTCTGTGGAGTGCCAGTTAGAAGACGACAAGGATGTTAAGCGTATGCTTAAGGAGATCGACGACAATGGTACAAACATTGAAATCGTTCTTAACAATGCAGGTATCCAGGTGACATATCGTGCTTATCCAGAGTACTATAATACTCCAGCTGAGGATTTTGTGGAGAGCTTGAAGGTCAACACAATTGCACCAATGCTTATCTGCTACCACTATTTGCCACGTATGATCAAGGCAGGTTTCGGTAGAATTGTGAATACGACAAGTGGTATCCGTCTTGAACCAGAGCAGGCTGCTTATTCGGCAAGTAAAGCTGGCCTAGACAAAATAACTATGGATTTGGCTTCTAAGATCGACGGTACAGATGTCGTGCTTAACCTTACAGATCCAGGTTGGTGCCGCACCGATTTAGGTGGTCCTAATGCTCCAAACGCACCGGAAAGTGCATTGCCTGGTGTGGTATTGGGTGTTTTTGCGGATGACAAGAAGTCAGGCAGAATAATTTCAGCTCAGGATTATGCAGGAATGACGCTTGAACAGGCATTGGCAAAATTAAAGTAAGAATAATATTAGGATGTTAAGATTAGACATTTTTTTATAAAGAAGGAGAGTCAATCGACTCTCCTTTTTTTGTCAGATTTTCCAACATGATTAATCCACCAATCTGTGGTAATGGCAGAATAGTAATTTTCCATCCTCATCACGCAAATGGAATCCATTACCTTCGCAATATCTGAACATCTTGCAGTCGCCACATTCGTCTTTCTTCATCCAACTGCGATCGCGGAACACTTGGTAGCGGTTGGTCCACACATCCCAGAAATCATCTGTGTAGATGTTGCCTTGGTTGTAGTTGGCTCTGATACTTGGACAGGCTGATATACTTCCGTCGGCAAGGATAGACCCAACATGTTTGCCTGCATTGCATTGGTAGAATGTGTCACGCACCTCTGTCTCATAGCCACCTAAGAATCCTTCGCATCCGTAGCTCACCTTTATTTTCCCTTCTTTACGTGTATCTGCGATAAATTTCATCAGATCTGTAAACTGTCGGTCATTCAGCTGTAATTCCGGATTGTCTGCGGCTCGTCCTACAGGGAAGACAGTGAATATTCTCCATGCTTTTACTCCTATGCTGATGAGGAAATCCCTGAATTCTGCAAGTGAATCATAGTTCTTCTGGTTCGCACAAGTCACCACGTCGTAAATCAGATCTTTGTCTGCGACTAATAGTTTTATGGCTTCCACTGCGTGTTTGAATCCATTGGGTATGCGACGCATCCAGTCGTGAGCCTCTTCGAAACCATCCAGACTGATGGTGATGGAGTGCATTCCTGCCGCTTTCAGACGTTTCAAACGTTCTTCGTTGAGCAGATATCCGTTTGAGACGATGCCCCAAGGATATTCTCGTTTGTTCAGCTCTGTGCCGACATAGTCAATATCCGGCCTGACAAGAGCTTCTCCACCAGTGAAGATGATGAAAGTTTTGTGAGTGTCCACATGTGGAGTCAGACTGTCTATCACTTTCAAGAAATCCTCAGCCGGCATATCTTTGCTGTTTGCTGTCGCTTTGCAGTCGCTTCCGCAATGTCTGCATGCCGCATTACAACGCAAAGTGCATTCCCAAAATAAAGTGCGCAGTACAGGATCGGTATCTTTCCTTATCTTACGGGCAAGTTCTAAACCTAATCTTTTGCGGATAGAAATCTTCTTTTCTGCCATCCTTTATTTTTTCTTAAGAACGATGTCTATTTTGTTTTTAAGTATGGTTCCCCAGGTTCCTTCTTTTAAATGCTCCAAATCTTTTGATTGGACCTCTTTACGGATGGTGTCAGGTTCGTAGCCATCTTTGTTGGTGATGACTTCGTAGTTAAGAGTGGCTTGATAGGGATTTCCTCCAATGGCTACTTCATAGTTCCCTTTTTTGTTGCTGAAGGAGGAGTTGCTTAAATGATCGATAGTATCATTGCGTGTAGTGCCGGTGGAATCCTGTCTTTCAATGATGACGTTAATATTCACGTTGACTTCGGCACCTTCTATTTTATTGCCATTTTCGTCTTGTACGGTACCGTTAGTTTTAAAAGTTGTATATGGACATCCATATTCATCTGGAGCCTCTTCTACTTCTGTACAACTTTGGGCTTGAAACCCTAATATTGCCAAAAAAGCGGTAAATAATTTTGAAGCTTTCATGTCTATTTATTTTTCTTAAGCACGATGTTTATTTTGTGGGAAGCGATTGTCTCCCAGGTGTCTCCTTCCTTGAATCTGATTTCAGATTTGGTTACTTCTTTGCGGATGGTTTCAGGTTTGTAGCCATCTTTGTCAGTGATGACTTCGTAGTTTAGTGTTTTGAAATCGACGTCATCAATATCTTTGTGAGTTGTTTCATAGTATCCTTTTCTGTCAGTGAAGACGGTTTGTCTATTGCATTTGATCGTGTCTGGATGCCTCTCTGCCGGATCAAACTTATCTGTGATGATATCAATCTTCACGCTGACTTTTGCCCCTTTTATGTCGTTTCCATTTTCGTCCTGTACCGTGCCGTTCGTTTTAAACGTTGTGTATGGACATCCATATTCGCAACTTTGCAGCTGAAGGCCAAGCATTGCTAATAGAGCAGCAAATATTCCTGTTTTTTTCATGTCTGCTTATTTTTTCTTTAGAACAATGTTTATTTCGTGGGTTGCAGTTGTCTCCCAATCACCTGAACTTTTGAATCTAAAGTCTGATTTGTTTACTTCTTTGCGGATGGTGTCAGGGGTGTAGCCATCTTTGTTGGTGATGACTTCATATTTTAATTTTTTATATTTATAATTGTCTAGATCTCTGTGAGATGTTTCGTAATGTCCTTTTTTATCGGTTGACGCAGTTTGTGGATCTAGACAAATGGAATCTCCATGTTGTCCGCCCATGTAATCTTGTCTTTCCGTAATGACATCAATTTTCACGTTGACTTTAGCACCTTGTATGTTATTGCCGCTTTCGTCTTTCACTGTGCCAGAGGTCTTATATGTGGTGTATGGACATCCATATTCGTCTTCTCCTGTACAGCTTAACATCTGAAATCCAAGTATGGCCAATAGCCAACTTAAAAGCTTTGTTAAATTCATATCTGTCTTTATTTATTCTTCATTAGTACAATATTGATCTTATTCCAAGAGTCAGTTTCCTCGGATTTTAGATTCTCTTTTTTAATTTCTTTATGGAGAGTGTCTATTTTGTATCCATATTTGCTGGTTATGATTTCAATTTTAAGCTTTTCGTATTTGTCGATGTCTTCGCAACGCTCTTTTATTATTGGGAATGTCCCGTCGTCGTCACTGATTTCCATTTTATCGACTATCACTTCTTTGTGCTCTGGTTTGGAGATAACAGTTTCAATTTTCATAGATACATCTGCTCTACGTATATTGTTGCCGTTTTCATCCGTTACGGTACCTGCTATGCCGAAAAATGTATATGGGCATCCATATTCAATTTCTTCATAGTCGTAGTTGTGGCAACCTTGCATTTGAAATCCAAGTATGGATAAAAGCCATGCATATAGTTTAGATTTACTCATAGGCACCTCGTCGCATGAATTATTGTGTTTGCAAATATAATTCATGTGCGTTGAACCTACAACATTTTTATGTTAAAAAATGTTGGACTACTATGGATGTTGTACTGTTTTATTTAATGAGTGCAGGATTGCTTAATCCTTATATTTATTTGCATCAACTGATACAATCTGATACCATTTTGATTTAGCCACATCCAATGATATATCCTTGTATTGTATTCCATTTGCGACGTAATATGGCTCGCCATCTATCTCAATTTTCTCTGCATTTCCTGGAATCCAATCAACAATCGCTCCTACAGGTGGAATAGCGACGTCGTACATTTTGACTGTTTGGTCGAATATGTAGAATGTGCCATAGTAATAGTAGTATGCGACGTCGTCAAATGTATACTTACGTCGTTCGGCAGGTATTGTGGGGACTCTAAATCCTACATGTGGCTTGTGGATCTCATATGTGTCATTTTTCTGCAAATAGAAAATGCCATCGCGATAGTGGTAAATGCCATCAGAATGGCGTATTTGAAATGAATTTTTTGTCGCACGCCTTTTTGACACTTTTTCTCCGTAATGAGGGCCGGAAAAACCATTGCTGGAAAATGTTTCTGTTGATGTGTTCTGTTTAATCTCTTTGTATCCGTAATAGTTCGGGTTCATATACTGTGGTAATAACCCAGGAGGCACTTCTCTGTCCAGATCAGATTTCGCGTCAGGAATATATACTGTAGCTTTACCCAAAGAGTCCTTTTTCTGTTGTGAAGGGAAATTGTAGTCATATAGATGACCATGAGCTATTCTTTTCTGATCTGCCGCAAAAAGATCAACAGACCATAACAGCATACTTATTGAGAATGTGACTAAAATTGACTTTTTCATGGCATTTGTTTTTATGTGATGCAAATAAAATAAAAATATTGCATAAAAAGGCAAAAACGATAAATTATGATATTAGACATTCCAATTTAAATAAAAAAGTAGAGACGTGGATATCCGCGTCTCTACAAATATTGTTTTTTCAATCCTCAAATTACTTTGAGATCAAGTTCTTACCTGTCATTTCAGATGGCTGCTCAAGACCCATCACTGACAAGATTGATGGAGCAACGTCTGCCAATACACCGTTAGAAACCTTTACTGATTTAGCATCGTTTGCAACGTAAACGAATGGCACTGGGTTAAGTGAGTGCGCAGTGTTTGGTGTTCCGTCTGGGTTGATTGCGTAATCGCAGTTTCCGTGGTCAGCGATGATGATTGTAGCGTAGTCTTCAGCAAGAGTAGCGTCTGTAACTTCCTTTACAACCTGATCCATAGCCTTAACTGCCTTCTCGATTGCATCATACTTACCTGTGTGACCAACCATATCTCCGTTTGCGAAGTTTACAACGATGAAGTCGAACTTCTGTGAGTGGATAGCCTCAACTAGCTTGTCTTTTACCTCGAATGCTGACATCTCTGGCTTCAAATCGTAAGTTGCTACCTTTGGAGAAGGAACCAAGATTCTCTCCTCTCCGTCGAATGGAGTCTCACGACCACCGTTCAAGAAGAATGTTACGTGAGCAAACTTCTCAGTCTCAGCTGTGTGAAGCTGTTTCTTGCCTTTGTTTGAAAGGTACTCAGCCAATGTGTTGCTTACATTCTCCTTAGGGAATAGGATGTGAACGCCTGTGAATGAAGCATCGTATGGAGTCATACAGTAGAACTGGATGTTTGGAATTGTCTTCATTCCCTGCTCTGGAACGTCGTTCTGTGACAATACGATTGTAAGCTCCTTAGCACGGTCGTTACGGAAGTTGAAGAAGATAACTACGTCACCCTCACCGATCTTTCCGTCTACAGATGTGTTTACGATTGGCTTAACGAACTCGTCAGTCACACCTGCGTCGTAGCTGTCCTGCATTGCCTTAACCATGTCTGTAGCTGGAGCTCCGATTCCGTTAACCAACAAATCGTATGCCTCTTTGATACGCTCCCAACGCTTGTCACGGTCCATTGCGTAGAAACGGCCGACGATAGATGCTATTGTACAACCTGTCTTCTTAGCCTGTGCGCTAAGCTGCTCGATGAATCCTTTACCGCTCTTAGGGTCAGTGTCACGACCATCCATGAAACAGTGGATGAATGTCTTGTCTGCAACTCCGAATTCTTTTGCTATCTCACATAGCTTGAACAAGTGATCGAAAGATGAGTGTACACCACCTGTCGATGTCAAGCCCATATAGTGAACTTTCTTTCCTGTCTTTTTTGCATACTCAAATGCAGAAACAACCTCTGGGTTCTTCATGATTGAACCGTCTGCACAAGCGCGGTTAATCTTTACAAGGTCTTGATATACAATACGTCCTGCACCGATATTCAAGTGCCCTACCTCTGAGTTACCCATCTGTCCGTCTGGCAAACCAACGTTCTCACCTGATGCCTGTAGCTGTGAGTTTGGATAGTTTGCTATCAATGCGTCCCAATTTGGTGTTGGTGTAGACGCGATTACGTCAGACTTAGTTTTGTTACCGATTCCCCAACCATCGAGGATCATCAACAATGCTTTTTTTCCCATTTTTATATACTTAATGTTTTATTTTCCTTTTTTGTCTCAAGTTTCCAGCTTTGCCTCTCAACTCTTCACTCTTCACTTTTAATTCTTATCCTCTCACCTTCTCCCTCTCTTCTATCTCTATTCTTTCCTTGGCAGGCTCATCTATTATCACAGCCTCCACGTCTTCAGCATCTTCTTTCATTCTCTTCATGCGTCGAGCACTCTCTTCATCATGCACCAAGACGCTGCCGTAATAGGATTCGTCTTCATCTGCCGACGAGTAAGACGATCGAGAATCGTCGCTATATTGTTGGTATTGTTGCTGTTGCCTTTTTGTGGCTTTGCCTATAAGGTTTGTTATGACCGTCTTCAAAATGATTGGGACGAGCAGCATAAAAAGTATGCCTATAAGCACCAGCGTGAATAAAAACTTGATCATTTACTCTTCATTTTTTGTTGTTACTACTTCGTTTGCTGATATTTCGTTGACTTCCATGTTGTTGAAGTGCAGTACACGTCCTTCAAACATCTGAAGCCATCTCATATTATGAGTCGCCATCACCACCGCGGTCTTCTCACGCGATATCTTGTGAAGCAACGTCATGATATCTTTTCCTGTTTCTGCGTCAAGGTTTCCTGTAGGCTCGTCTGCAAGGATCATCTTTGGATCATTGAGCAATGCTCTTGCGATGACGACGCGTTGCTGCTCACCTCCCGACAACTCATGTGGCATCTTGTAGCCTTTGTTGTCCATACCTACGTAAGCCAGCACATTTGCGATTCTCTCCTTTCGCTCGTTTTTGTCGCTCACTTCTGTGGCTTTCAACACGAAGTCGAGATTTTTCTCTACACTTCTGTCTGTCAGCAACTTGAAATCCTGGAATATGATACCCAATTCCCTGCGGAGGTATGGAATCTCCTTACGCTTTATCTTGCGGATGTCGTAGTTGAGCACCATCGCACTGCCTGTTGATATCTCGGCATCTGCATATATAGATTTGAGAAACGAACTTTTCCCGCTTCCCACCTTACCTGTGAGGTAGACAAGTTCACCTACTCTGATCTGCTGTGTCAAATTTTTCAACACCGTCACCTCAGAGTGGTTGATTGAAACGTTTTTGTAGTCTAACAATATCTCGCTCACAGTTGTAAAGTATTAGTCTTTTGGTGCAATTTTCTTGATTTCGTTGATGTCGATGCCGTTTTCAGTAAGCATCTCAAGCAGATGGTAGAGTAGAGATCCGCTCTGCTCGATGATCTCCTCACGTGAACCTTTGGATGCTTTGATCACAGCCACCACAGCCTCCTCACCAAGGTTTTGAGCCACACGGTTTTTTCCTTCTGCATGGTTCTTTCCTGCGTATGTAGATGGATCTGCTACGTCGGCCTTGATCTTCCTCTGTACAGCTTCAAGAGCGGTCATGCCACCTTCGTTGACCTCACCCCAGCATGTGTCTGTGCCTGTATGGCAGACAGGTCCGACAGGGTTGACACGGATAAGAAGAGTGTCGTTGTCGCAGTCGTTTTTGATGCTGACAAGGTTCAAAAAATTGCCGCTTGTCTCACCTTTGGTCCATAGTTTGTTGCGTGTGCGAGAAAAGAATGTCACTTTGCCAGTGGCAACGGTCTTCTCATACGCCTCTTTATTCATGAATCCAAGCATCAAAACCTTCAGTGTTGCATCGTCCTGGATGATAGCTGGCACAAGTCCACCAAGTTTATCGAAATCAATAGTCATATTCAATAGTTTTGTGCAAATTTATAAATAAATCGCCAAATTTTATGCGAGAAGTTTTGATATTTGTTCAAGAGTGATTTTGCCTTCGTAGATCGCCTTTCCTGTGATTACGGCTGGCACTCCGGCTTCGTCAAGCTCGATGATATCCTCAATCTTGCTGACACCTCCGCTTGCGATAAGGTATAGACCAGATTCTGCTGCAAGAATCTCTTTGTAAAGGTCTGTTGAGGCTCCTTTCAACATTCCGTCTTTACTGATATCTGTGCAGATCACTTTTGAAATTCCACGCTGACGGTATTGTGATATGAATGGGATAAGTGGCTCCTGAGTTGTCTCGATCCATCCGCCCACTGCGATCTTGCCATCCTTCGCGTCTGCTCCAAGAATGATTTTCTCTCCGCCAAACTTGTCGATCCATCCGCAGAATGTGTCTGGATCCTTCACGGCGATACTTCCGCCTGTGACCATTGACGCACCGCTGTTGAAAGCTATCTTAAGATCTTCGTCACTCTTCAGACCTCCTCCGAAATCAATCACAAGGTTCGTTTTAGTTGCGATTGTCTCCAACACTTTATGGTTGACTATGTGGTGCGCCTTAGCTCCGTCAAGGTCGACAAGGTGAAGACGGCGAATACCTGCGTCTTCAAACTCTTTCGCAATCTCAAGAGGATTTTCGTTGTAAACTTTTTTCTGGTCGTAGTCTCCTTGGCTAAGACGGACACACTTGCCGTCAATAATATCAATTGCTGGAATTATTTCAATCATATAATCTTAATTTTCCGCAAATTTACGCAGATTTTTTCATTTTCTTGAGATTTTAAGCGGAAAACAACTATAAAGTAAGTCGTTGGCCATTTATAGTACATCAATAGCTGAAAAAGGATGTCAGGATTATTAGCCCATTCTTAATTCTTAACTTTTAATTCTTAATTTGCAAAAAAATGCGTGATACGTTAATTTATTGGTTCATTCCCTCATAAAAGTGTGGTTTTTGACCGATTGATCCCTCATAAAAATGTGGTTTTTGACCGATTGATCCCTCATAAAAATGTGAAAATCGTTGCTAAATTATTTATTATTAGTAATTTTGCATTGTATCTAAAAATTGTGGCTGATGAAGAGGGATATTTACAAGGAATTGAAGGCCTGGAAAGAAAATCCAAAACATAAACCTCTTGTGCTTTTGGGGGCAAGACAGGTGGGAAAAACATACATCATAAAGGAGTTCGGAAAAAACGAATTTGAAAATATGGTGTATGTGAATTGCCATAATAATAGGTTTGCTGAGGGCTTGTTCGTCGATTTTAATATGGATCGCATTATCTATCAGTTGGAACAGGCAAATGAGCAAAGGATTTTTTCAGGAAAGACGCTGCTGTTTTTCGACGAGATACAAGAGGTGCCAAATGGCATTTCGTCGCTAAAATATTTTTGTGAGGATAGACGAGATTTGCATGTGGTTGTGGCGGGTTCTTTATTGGGAATATCCATACGAAAAGACGAGAGCTATCCGGTGGGTAAGGTGAACGACTTGAGAATGTACCCGATGACTTTTGATGAGTTCTTGATGGCTAATGGTCGAGATCTGCTTGCCGACGCTGTCCGCAATTTGGATTGGGATTCAATGACATTGCAACACGAACTATTGACGGATTATCTCAGACAATATTATTTCTGTGGAGGTATGCCTGAGGCTGTATCAACATGGATTGAAAACCATGATGCCAAAGAGACAAGAGATGTACAACGTTCCATACTTGCCACTTATAGTAAGGATATGGGTAAACACACCAATGCTGAGGTGGTGCGTATAAGGCAGGTCTGGGATAGTATACCTGCTCAGCTGGCTAAGGAAAACAAGAAATTTGTGTTTGGTGCGATAAAGAAGGGCGCTAGAGCGGCTGATTTTGAAAAGGCGATCCAGTGGTTGACGGATGCGGGATTGGTGTATAAGGTGGCTAGAGTGACGAAACCGCAAGAACCATTGAAATTCTATGCTGACGATTCCGCATTCAAGATATATTTGTTGGATTGTGGTTTGCTGTCGTGTATGTGTGGAGCACGATCGCGTGAAATGCTGATAGGAATGGATGTCTTTTCTGAATTCAAAGGGGCATTTACAGAGAATTATATTCTTTCTCAAATAAAATCCTTGGAACTACATGATGAAATGGATAAGAATATATTCTATTTTTCTAAGGATAGCAGTACTATGGAAGTCGATTTTGTAGTCCAGGGAAACCGTCGAGTCATACCGACAGAGGCAAAGGCTGAAGAAAATGTGCGTGCCAAATCACTCCGCTTGTTTGTCACAGAAGAATTTAAGAATTTTGGCTTGAAAGGTCTTCGCATCTCAATGCTCCCATATAAAGATCAAGAATGGATGGAGAATATACCTTTATATTCGGCAGAAGCATATTTCAAGAATGAAGGTCTGGGCACAGACGAGTAGGATCTGAAAATTTAATTATAGACGTTGCTCATTCCCTCATAAAAGTGTGGTTTTTGATGGTTTGATCCCTCATAAAAATGTGGAAATTTGGATTAACTTGTAGATAATCAATAATCTAACAAATCAGATGGAGCGACCACCAATTGATCGAGACTCATGCCTCTTTTTTTGATGACATCTTCCATGCCGTTGATCTGATACTGACGTAGCTGTTTGGGCTTGCAAAGTTCTATTCCTAACTGTGATTTGTAGATGTCGTAGATTAACTCAGAGCAGTACCATTTGCCATTGTCGAACTTAAAAGCAAGGTCGTATGACTTCCCTAAGTATTTATTATATTTGATTTTAACTGGCTCCTTTTTCACACGTATCTTCTTGACATCCTCGTCTTTACCTTGCTTTATCCATTGTTGCAGAGGAGTGAGTCGGACCACTTTGGATGCTTCCAACACATAAAGTTGCTTGTTTTTCTCGACCACGACACCACAATGAGACCATTTTGATCCAGTGGCTTTCTGGATCAATGGTGATTGACGGCTTTTCGACACTTGGAAGAGAATATCTCCTTCCTTGTAATCATCTTGCTTATTTGCCCAACAGACACCGATGGCTACGGATAGAAGGAGCAGGAATATGATGGCAATTTTCTTTTTCATGATGTGTGATGACGCTCTTAAAAGATTTTTATGAAAATAGAGAGAATGTGACAAAATTCAACTCTGTACTATCTGCCATTTTTTAATCTTTAACAGGAGTCCCATCTAAATACAAATAATTGCAGTTTCCAGACATAGACCAAAGAATTGTTCCTAGTTTATATTTTTGTTGTAATTGTGAAGAGTTGTTATATAGAAAACTGCCACTATGCATATAGTCGTTGACGTAAGTTCTTAATTTTTCCATTAATTCTGCATAATCCGTGAATTCTCTTCGGGATGTATTCAAAAATATAAAATCATAATTTACATAATATGTAGGAATGTCACAAGAAAGATTACTAGTGTGTTCTTTATAACTATTGTAGACAATTTCTCCTTTTTTATATGCTTTTATTGTAAAATCTCCAAAAGTTTCTTTTAATGTATCACTTGACATCCAAACACGTATATTTCCATTTCTCAAATTTTCAATGTCATATGATTTAGAAACTGCCTCATCATAGCTTTTAGGCAATGGAAAAAATGTTGTTGTTTCAGTTGATCGATGAAGCTTGTCTACTTTCTCTAAAATCATAGGAATTGTATCTTTTACAAATAGATTTTCCTGCTGTTTAGGCGTATCGTTGTCTTTTTCTCTTTCTCTGTGTGTTATTTCATCGTCATCACAAGAGCTAAAAATAGGCATACAGATAAAAAGTGAATATAAACATATATTTTTTTTCATTTTGTTTGCTTTGAAGTTCAACTTAGGTTTATAAGACAAATATAATAATGATTATTGAATAAACGTACAAAAGGACATATTATTTTGATATTTCCTCATAGTTTTATGTTGTCTGCATATTTTGTCAATCTGTCTTTAAAAATATTTCTGAATGTGTCGATAAGACTTGTCTTGCTAAATAGAACATCTTGAAGGCTTATTTCAAATGATATATTACATGTCATCTGACCTTTATCTGTGTTTATCTCATTGCCTATACATTTATAATGTTCATGAATGTTTGACTCTTTAATAGTAGTGCTTTTGTTAATCAATGCGTTAGATCTATTTAACGAGTATTCAATTTGTACATTGTCTGTAGATAAACTTTTATCATTATAGTAGAAGCAATGAATGCATAAGGAATGTGTGATTCTTGAATTGTCA
>CAMJFV010000025.1 GCA_946405045.1 uncultured Bacteroidales bacterium
TGCATCACCACCACCCACATCTTCTTGCTGCCAAACAAGTCGAGTATCGGACTCCAAAACGGTTTGATCACCCACGGAAGATACATCCAAGAGGTGTAGAGAGCCACATCAGTATTGCTCAGTCCCATTTCTGAAAGGAAAAGCATAGCAAGAGTGTTCACAGCAAAATATGGAGCACCCTCCGCCATATATAAGGTGGGAATCCAAGCCCACGGAGTAATTTGTCTATTATTCATATTATAATATATTCAACGATTACAAAAATAATGCAGAAATGGAAGAATTGCAAATAAACAAAAAAAGACGCTTTGTTCAAGCGTCTCTTTCTGTTGTCCTACTAGGACTCGAACCTAGTCAAACGGTACCAAAAACCGGTGTGCTACCATTACACCATAGGACAATCACAACTCGATAGCCTTTAGGCTCTCATTTGCGGGTGCAAAGATAGCTTGATTTATTTATATCTGCAAATAAAACTCCATTTTTTTCTTCAATTTTTGATAAAAACCGAGTTATCAACAACTTAGATGATTCATACACAACGAAAACAGGCTATTTCTGTATTTTTATTCAACATGGAAACAGAAATGAATAAACAAACATTTTTTTACTTTTTTCAAATGAAATTTCATATCAGCCATCATAATAACAAGTTATGATTTTAGTACGAAACTTTTCATTTTTTTTTACCTTAAATCGTTTTTTTATTCCCAACTTTGCGAATGTAAAACCAACAAAAAAATGGAAGACTTAATCGGAGAACTTCACATAATGAAAGTATACCCAGAGACTATCGTGGATGGTCCAGGGTTTCGTTACTCGATATACCTATCTGGATGCAGACACCACTGCCCTGGCTGTCAGAATCCAAATAGCTGGAATCCGCTTAACGGGCTTCCATTGAGACGTAGCATGGTAGACGAAATGGTAGCGTCTATCAACGAAAATCCTATTCTTGACGGTGTCACTTTCTCAGGTGGCGACCCGTTCTTTAACCCTAAGGATTTCGGCTATATTTTAAAGAGAATCAAGAAGGAGACTGGTAAAAACATATGGGTGTATACTGGTTACAAATTCGAAGAACTTCTTGAGATTGAAGAGGTTATACCGTTGCGTAACTATATCGACGTGATTGTTGACGGCAGATTCGACCAGTCAAAATTCGATCCACGTCTCGACTGGAGAGGCAGCAGCAACCAAAGGCTTGTAAAGGTGCAGGAAGAGCTTCGCAAATTCCGTAAGGAAAAGAAGGAAGCTGAAAAAGCCAGCAAAAAAGAGGCCTGCTGATAAAGGACAAAACAAAGAATAAAAGATATAGAAATTTTAATTGGTTAAGTGTTTTGAAGACCGTACGTTTTGACAACGAGCGGTCTTTTTCGTATCCGGCAAACAGAGCCTGCAAACAAAAGGTACATTCCTGCTACAAATGTCTTCCAAATAGGCTGTGACGCATGATTTTCTTCAAAACACAAACGGCATCGCAACGTCACAGAAACAAAACGCAAAGGAGATGTAGAAAGCCAGATTCTTTTGGTGTGTATTTATACAAATTTCCTATTTTTGTAAGAAAAGAATAATCCTATGATAGATCCATTAGCAATAATAAAGAAATACTACGACGAGAACAGCAAGCTCTACCACATTCTCGTCACTCATTCAAAAGAGGTCACAGAAAAAGCGTTGAAAATCGTCGACGCTCATCCTGAGCTTGGAGCCGACCGCAGATTCGTGGAGGAAGGTGCAATGCTTCACGACATTGGTATCTTCAAGACTTCAGCGGCTGGAATCTGTTGCGACGGAGATCAGCCCTACATCTGTCACGGCTATCTCGGCAGTGAGTTGCTCCAAGCGGAAGGTCTGCCACGCCATGCGATGGTGGCGGAACGTCACACAGGCACAGGATTATCGTTGAAGCAGATCATCGAGCAGGATCTTCCTGTTCCTCATCGTGACATGCGTCCCGTCAGCATAGAAGAGCAGATTATCTGTTTTGCCGACAAATTCTTCAGCAAAACACACTTGGGAGAAGAGAGAGATTTTATCCAGGCAAGACGCAAACTGGAAAAATTCGGTGAAGAATCAGTGAAACAGTTTGATGAGTGGGGAAAGATGTTTTTGTAATGTTGGCGGCAATCTATAAATAATGATATATGGTAAAAGAGATAATGCATGATCCGTTGTTCCTGTCTCAAAAATCAGAGCCAGCAACGGAAGAAGACAAACAAGTGGTGACTGACCTGCTCGACACTCTGCGTGCCAACCTTGACGGATGCGTGGGTATGGCTGCCAATATGATCGGAGTTTTGAAAAACATCATCGTGGTATGCGTGGGTGATAAACAAGAGGCTTTCATCAACCCTGTGATCACATTGAAATTGAAACCTTATCCTGCAGAAGAGGGATGTTTGTCTTTGCCTGGTGTAAAGAAGACTATTCGATACAATGAAATAGAGTTGGAATATTTAGACATTAATTTCAAAACACAAAAAAAGAAATTCAGAGGCTTTACAGCCCAGATCATACAACACGAAATCGACCATTGCAATGGAATATTGATTTAATTCATAATTCATAATGCGTAATTCGTAATTGTGGGAACGAGCCAAAGACATGGGAAATTAAAACCTTTTTTACAAACATAAATAAACCATTATGAAAGCTAAAACCATCATAATCTTTCTGTTATCTCTTCATTCGCTGCTATCATCAGCATCTGAAAAGAGGTTGAAAGACTATCCTGTACCAAGAAACATAAATGGCTGTATTGAACTGTTAGACAAAACCATGTCAGACGACGAAAAAGAGTTGATTAAGACATTGCCGGAAGACAGCATTTGCGAGCATGAAAAATTCCGAAACAAAGATGCGGATTTCTATGAAGCGTGGCTGATGACAGATAGTACATCTAAACTTGAGAAATATTTCATTAAAAATGAGATATACAAATATTACCAGATGTACGAGACAATTCTAATATCTTATCACCGCTATCTAAACCATCAAAAAATCGATTTAAAAGAACAAAAAGAGAAGTATGCTGAAAAACGAAGAGCAGCGGCAGAAAAACAAAATACACAATTTGCAAAATCTCCAAATAATATTTATCAAAATGAAATTTACTCGATTGATACGATAGACTGCGTCTATATCCCTATGGATTTAGATGACTGTTGCGTACAATTGGATCAGTTGTTAAGTGAGGAAGACAAAGAATTCATCAAAGGACTTCCCAAAGAAGACATCTTAAAACATTTACATTTCGGTTTAGGCATGTGGATCAGAAACAATTGGGGGCTATGGGGAGGCTCGCGTCTACAAAAATATTTATTTGACATATCTGATCACCCAGACGGAATGTCAAGCATAATTTTAGAGTACTACTACGATTGGCTGCACAAAGAAAGATAAAAATTCATAATGCGTAATAGTCGACTCAAGCCAGCACGGGGCAAGGGGTGGAATCCGTCTTCATTTTTTTCTACCAACATTTAACGCCTAGCGACGTAAGGGGTGGGCCTTCCATCTCTGTGGGAAAATCCGACAGATGGATAATATCCCAACAATTATGAATTGTGAATTACGAATTATGAATTAAATTCAATTTCCTCTTTTCGCCTTATGCCCAAGTTTTTTCAAGCATTCCACAGCGGCATCACGCTTGTCGCCCTGAAGAAGGATCTCCTCCTCACGGTATGAACCACCTGTAGCCAATTTTTTCTTCAGCACGTCAGCAATCTGATGCACCGTCTCCAAATCACAAGTGAACCCAGAAATGATAGTGGCGGTCTTTCCACCTCTACCCTTCTTCTCAAAACTAACGATCAAATTCTGAGCTTCTACCTTCTCCTCCACTTTTTCCTCAACAACTGGTTCTGCATCTCCCTGTGGCAAAGTGCCTTTAAGAGCAGATAGCGAATCTTTCCAATCCATATTTATTCTTTTCGTTTTTGTCTTCGTAAAACAAAAATACACGTTTTGAAGCAAAAACTAAAATTACAAACCGCTTCTTTTTATTTTGGGATCCATAAAATTCATAAGACTTCGTTTATGTTAAAAACATTTTGAGTCAAAAGACGTAAAAAGAAAAATAAAATCTTAAATTTGCGAAATTGGTATATTGGAACATATTATGAAGATTATTTGTGTAGGTTGGAACTATGGATCCCACAATGCAGAACTATATAAAGAAGAGAAGAAAGAACCTGTGCTTTTCTTAAAGCCAGAGACTTCACTTCTCCGTGAAAACAAGCCATTCTATCTGCCAGATTTTTCACAGCAGGTAGAGCATGAGGCTGAACTTGTGGTGAGGATAGGCAAAATGGGAAAAAACATTGCGGCGAAATTTGCCGACAGATACATCGATGCCATCACTATTGGAGTAGACTTTACAGCACGAGACTTGCAAGCCGCCGCAAAAAAAGCAGGAGCGCCATGGGATATCAGCAAAGGGTTTGACAATTCTGCTCCAATAGGAGAATTCATTGACAAAAGTAAATTTGCTGATTTGCAAAACATTAATTTTAGTCTAAGTAAGAATGGCAATATAGTCCAGTCTGGCAATAGTAGAGAAATGATCACGTCGATAGCTGAGATAGTGTCATTAGCTAGCAAATATTTCACCTTGAAGACGGGAGATTTGATTTTCACCGGCACCCCAAGCGGAGTAGGCAAAGTGGAGATCGGAGATGAGATCAAAGGTTTCATCGAAGGCCAGGAGCTACTTAATTTCAGTGTCAAATAACAATTTAGAGTATGAAGTTATTAAGAAATATATTTACGTGTACGTTTGCAATGACATTGGCATCCATAAGTGGAGTCAATGCGCAAGACCTGCGTTCGTATACAGACAAATCAGTTTTGTCGAGCGGAAGAACTGTAAAAATTCGAGTACAAGAGGAAGGTCTTTACTCTTTTACATACAGCGAGTTACGCGATATGGGATTCTCCAACCCAAAGAATGTACACCTACGCGGATATGGCGGTGAATTACTGAACGAAGATTTCACTGACAGCAACCATTATGTCGACGATCTGGCCGACCAACCTGTCGTGGATTTGGGAGACAAAATCGCATTCTACCTTAGAGGTGTTGTGGGGTTGACAAAGACAAACGCTACCGCAACCAATAATATCGGAATAACGGAAAACTACACGTCTGACTATTCCTACTATTTCCTTCATGAGGAAGATACTGAGGCAAAACGAATAGAGTTTGCTGAAGAATTGACAGAAGAAGAAATCAAAGAGACTACCTATACTGCTATCAAATGGCAGAAATTTGATGACATCAATATTTCCAAGACAGGAAGAAACTGGTACGGCAACAAGTTCAGCAACGGAGACAGCAAGACATTCACATTCTCTTTCACCAACCTGATAGCAGGGGAAACTGGAAAAATATACAGCAATGTGTTGTCAGCATCGTCAGCGACTGGAGAATTCAATTTGAAAACAGATTTGACAGACAAATCTGCTACATTTGACAAAGCTGTCAAATATGATCTTGGATACGAGAAGATAATGGAGGCGGAAGTCACACAACCGTCGTCAAATTCTATATCCGCCACATATAAATACACAACAGCATCAACCACTGGAGCCGGATACATTGACTATATAATTGCCGCTGCAAAATGCAATTTGAAAGGCAACGTAAGCTACCAAATGATTCCGGTAAGTCCTTCTACATCAGAGACAAACATCTCTTACGCCGCACTGAATTCGACTGCAAACATTCAGGTTTGGGATGTGTCAGAAATCGGAGATATCAAAAGAGTGCCAACAAGGTTGAGCCAAGACAGTTTGATATTCACAGTCAAAACGAGACCAACTGTCGGAAGATATATTATGGTCAACTGGGGAGGTGGTTTTCCTACTCCAGAAGTTGTAGGAGAGGTAAAGAACCAGAATCTGCACGCTCTTAAGGATATCGAATATATGGTAGTCACAAACCCAGAATTCATTGACCAAGCCAACGATATCGCTGAGTTTCATAAGAAAGAAGATGGTATGAGTGTAGCAGTGGTCACTGCCGAGCAAGTGTTCAATGAATTTTCAAGCGGAACTCCAGACCCAACTGCCATCAGAGCATTAATGAAGATGCTGTGGGATAGAGCATCCAAATCGGAATATGGAGTGCTCCCACAATATCTGCTATTAATAGGAGACGGAACTTACGACAACAGAGGAAGACTAAAGATAACCGACTACAACAAAATGCTGACATATCAGTCAGTCAAATCATTGAATGAGACATCCAGCTACTCAAGTGACGACTATTTCGGATATGTTGAAGACGGTACACTAGGTTACAACAACCTGTATACAAATAAGAATATTAATATCGGAGTAGGTAGATTCCCTGTTACCAAAGCAGAGCAAGCGGAAGCTCTTGTCAACAAAGTAAAACAATACTATGCATTGGAGCCAGGAGAATGGAGGGCAAAAATGCTATCCTTAGCTGATGACAATGATGAACAGTCAACCAGCTCCGCCTACCACTCGTTTTTATCACATCAAGAAGAAGCGATATTCGCATTAGGAAATGTTGAGCCAAGAATAAATGTGACTCGTCTATACTGGGACAATTTCAAATGTGATATGAGCGGAGGATCACGCAGATACCCAGAAGTGACAGCTGCCATAACTAAAAAGTTTTCAGAAGGTTCTTTGATTTTTAATTACTTAGGTCATAGTTCATACAACGCCATAAGTGGAGAACATTCATATTCAATATCTCAAGCACAGTCGATATACAACAAAATATATCCAGTATGGTTCGCAGGAAGCTGTAATCTATCCCAGTTCGACGATTTCAGATCTTGTTTTGGAGAGGAAATAATGCTTAATCCAAACGGAGGAGCTATCGCATCTATTGGGGCTGTGCGTACAGCATACGCATCACCAAACCTATCTTTGGACAAAGATTTTCTAAGACAAACATTCAATCCTGAGAACGAATACTACTTAGGAAAAATATATAGAGCGGCAAAATCAATAAGAGGTCAAGACTCCAACAAAATGGTTTACATCTTGTTGGGTGACCCAGGTCTGAAATTAAAAGTTCCAGAGTTTAACATAGTTGTCGACTCTATTGTGGCATTGAATACAGATGGATCTGTCACTAAGACAGATTCTTTGAAAGCTCTTTCAAAAATGAAGATTTATTGCCACATAGAAGACGAGACAGGCAATATAATGGAACAATTCAACGGATTGGTAAACGCCACACTTAAAGACAAAAAAGTAAAGGCGTTCACACTAGGAAACAAAGAAGACATTGAGCCATTCACATATCACGACCGTCAGAGTACTCTATATTCAGGCTCTTCTGTTGTGACGGATGGCAAATTCGAGCTACAGATGATCATCCCTAAAGACATCAACTATAAAGTTGGTTATGGAAGATTATCCATGTATGCTTATGACGAGATTAACGGAATGGACGCAATGGGAGCAAATGAAGATCTTCTAATTGGAGGTAGTGCTCTTGATATTACGCCAGACAATGTCGGACCAAATATCGTATTGTCAACAAACGGAGAAAAATATAAGGATGGCTACAAAGTCAATCCAAATCCTATGATTTTTGCTGACTTGTCTGATGTAAGCGGAATAAATGCCACAGGAAGCAGCATCGGACACAATATAACTTTGACCATCGACGACAACAGTAAGAATGTCATTTCTCTAAATTCTTACTTCAAATACAATACCGCAAGCTGTACTGAAGGAAGGGTTGAATATCACATAGATGAAACATTGAGTGAAGGCTGGCACACAATCAAAATCAAAGCTTGGGATTTGCAAAGCAACTCTTCGGAATCAACAATCCGAATCTATGTGACAGAAAATATGGCTCCAAAAATTGAAACTTTGACAGTCTACCCTAACCCTGCCAAAGACAATTTCACAGTCTACATAATGACAAACAGACCTGATGAGGTACAAACATTAAAGTGTTCTTTGTCGGAATTCTCTGGCAGAGAAATACTGAAGAAAGAGATGAAAGACAAACCTACTGACGGATCATGGAAAATCGAATTTGATTTAAATGAAAATGGCAAAATTGCTCCAGGCCTATACCTGTTGCATGTCCTAGTAGCCACTGAAAATTCAGACTTTACTGAAAAAACAGAAAAAGTCGTGGTTGTTGCGCAATAAAAATATTCTTCCATACGTTAATTGTGCAGATAGGGAAAAACTATCTGCACAATTTTTATTCGTATGAGCATAAGATTATTAAAAAAAATCCTGACAAGTATGCTCGCAATAACATTGGGCTCAATACATGTAGTCAATGCGAAAAATTTGCGTTCATATACCGACAAATCAATTTTGTCGAATGGGAAAACAGTAAAAATCCGAGTACAGGAGGAAGGAATCTACACTTTCACCTACAACGAATTACGAAACATGGGATTCTCCAACCCTAAAAATGTGCACCTGCGCGGATACGGAGGAGAATTGCTGAACGAGGATTTCATTGAAAGCAACCATTATGTCGACGACTTGGCCGACCAACCGGTTGTGGATTTAGGTGACAGGATCGTCTTCTATTTGAGAGGCGTTGTAGGTCTAACCCCCATAAACGAATTAGCCACCAATAATATCGGTATATCCGAAAACTATACGTCCGACCATTCCTACTATTTTCTACACGAAGAGAATACCGAAGCAAAAAGAATCGAGTATGCAGAGAAGACGACGGAGAATGACATTAAAGAGACATCTTACACAGCCATCAAATGGCTGAAATTCGACGACATCAACGTCTCCAAATCAGGTCGAAACTGGTATGGTAATAAGTTCAATAATGGTGACAGCAAAACATTCACCTTCCACTTCGACAATCTGATTGCCGGAGCAACAGGTAAGATATACAGCAATGTGCTAACATCATCGCAAGCCATAGGCAAATTTGATCTGAAAACCAACCTGGAAAACAAATCCGAAAAGTTTAACGACAGAATTATAAAAGACAATACTTTTGGATATGAGGCAACAATGAATGCTGAAGTTCTACAGTCTGCCGACAATACAATCTCCGCCACATACCAATACTCCACAGCATCAATTACCGGAGCTGGATACATTGACTATATAATCGCAGCCGCGGAATGTAAATTGAAAGGCAACGTCGACTACCAGATGATTCCAGTAAGTCCATCGTCATCAATGACAAACATCACATTCTCCGCACTGAATTCGTCTGCAAACATTCAGGTTTGGGATGTATCAGAAATTGGAGATGTCAAAAGAGTGCCGACAAGATTGAGCAAAGACAGTTTGATTTTCACTGTCAAAACAAACTCAAATGTAGGCAGGTATATCATGTTCGACTTGAAAGGAGATTACCAAACACCAGAAGTCATCGGAAATGTAGACCACCAAAATCTTCATGCCTTAAAAGATATCGAATATGTGGTAGTCACAAATCCAGAATTCATAAATCAGGCCAAAGAGATAGCTGAATTTCATAAAGAAAAGGATGGTATGAGTGTCGCTGTGGTCACATCAGACCAAGTGTACAATGAATTTTCAAGCGGAACTCCAGATCCGACAGCAATCCGAGCCTTCATGAAAATGTTATGGGACAGAGCATCCGAGTCGGAATACGGAATCTATCCACAATATCTGTTGCTGATAGGAGACGGAACATATGATAACAGAGGGAAACTAAAAATCACAAACTATAATAAACTGCTGACATACCAATCAGTCAAATCATTGAGTGAATCAGACAGTTACTCATGCGACGACTATTTCGGCTATGTTGAAGACGGAACGTTAGGTTACAACAAACTATATCTGAACAAAAGAATAAACATCGGTGTGGGCAGATTCCCCGTTGCAACCATTAAACAAGCAGAAATTCTTGTCGATAAAGTTAAACAATACTACACATTAAAGCCAGGAGAATGGAAAACAAAAATTCTGGCTCTTGCAGATGATAACGAAGACACTGATAACCCTAATGACTATCACTTGTTTTTAAATCAACAAGAAAAAGCCATAAAGACATTTGAAACAGTTGATCCAAGGACAAATATATCCCGTATCTATTGGGATGATTTCACTTGTGACATGAGCGGAGGATCTCGCAGATATCCAGGAGTGACGACAGAAATCACAAAAAAATTCACCGAAGGAGCATTGATTTTCAACTATCTCGGTCATGGGTCATACAATGCCATCAGTACTGAACACTCATACTCTATATCTCAAGTACACAATATATACAACAAGATATATCCTGTATGGTTTGCAGGCAGTTGCAATGTATCCCAGTTTGACGATTTCAGATATAGTTTTGGAGAAGAGATAATACTCAATCCACAAGGAGGAGCTATCGCCTCTATCGGAGCAGTACGTACTGCATACGCAATTCTCAACCTATCGTTGGACAATGATTTCATAAGAGAAATATTTAATCCAGAAAATGAGTTCCGATTAGGCAAAATATATAGGGCGGCCAAAACAGTAAGAGGACAAGACACTAACAAAATGGTATATATATTGTTGGGAGATCCAGGCCTAAAACTAAAAGTACCAGAATTAAACCTGGTTGTTGACTCTATTGTAACCATAAATTCAGATGGCACAGTCGTCAAAGCAGACACACTAAAAGCACTTTCCAAAGAAAAATTCTTTTGTCATGTGGAAGACGAAAATGGCAACCTATTGAAACAATTCAATGGGACAGTAGAAGTCACACTCAAAGACAAAAAAATAAAAATGAATACAAAAGCAAATAAAGAATATCTTGTACAGGATAATACACTTAACCAAAAAGTTTCCCAACAAGTTAAGCCATTCTCATACTATGAGCACAAGAACACCATTTATTCTGGATCTTCAATTGTGACAAACGGAACGTTTGAAATCCAGATGATTATACCTAAAGATATCAACTACATGACAGGCTATGGAAGACTGTCAATGTACGCATACGACGAAACAAACGGATGGGATGCAATGGGGGCAAACGACAGCCTGCTTATCGGAGGAAGTGCGCCGGACATCGAACAAGACAATGCCGGACCAATCATCACATTAACAACAAACGGAAAAAAATTCAAAGATGGCTTCAAAGTCAATTCTACACCCATGGTTTATGTGGACTTGTATGACGAAAACGGAATAAATGCAACAGGAAGCAGTATCGGACATAACATCACATTGACAATCGATGACGATACTAAAAACATCATATCTCTAAATTCCTATTTCAAATACAATCCAGCAAGTTGTACCGACGGAAAGGTTGAATACCACACATATAAAGCATTGAGCGAAGGTTGGCACACAATCAAAGTCAAAGCATGGGATTTGCATAACAACTCGTCAGAATCGGCAATTCGAATCTACGTGAACAAAAATATAGAACCTACAATAGAAACACTTACAGTATATCCAAACCCAGCCAAAGATAAATTCACAACCTACATAAAGACCGACCGTCCAGATGAAATTCAGTCTGTGGAGTGTAGATTGGTTGATCTGGCTGGCAGAGAAATCTCAAGAAAAGAGTTAAAAGACAAGCCAATCGATGGGACTTGGACAATTGAATGGGACTTGAACGCGAACGGCAAAATAGACCCCGGATTATACTTTTTATATGTTAGAATAGCCACAGAAAAATCAAATTTTGCAGAAAAAACAGAAAAAATAATGGTTATTGCACAATAAATAGTAATATTGCACGTTAAATGAGTAGAAAAGCTAAAAATAGAATAGATAGATGAAAAGAATAAAAGCAAGTTTGGTAGGAACAGCGATGATGCTATCCGTATTGAGTGTAAGCGCAGAAAAGAAAAGCGATTACTTCAACCCTTTACAGACTGCAATACCGTCATTGAGTATTGCTCCTGACGCAAGAGGTGGTGGTATGGGAGATGTGGGAGCCGCAACATCTGCCGACATGTACTCACAATATTGGAATCCATCAAAATATGCGACTATGGAAGGCAAAGGTGGTATCGCGATATCATACACACCTTGGTTGAGAGAGATCGTAAATGATATCAATTTAGCATATCTTGCTGGCTACTATAAGCTAGACGACAAACAGGCGTTGTCAGCTTCTTTAAGATACTTCTCTTACGGAGAAATCAATTTGACAGATATGCCTGGTCCTTCAGGAGAAGTCATCTCACAAGGAACAGCAAAGCCATATGAGTTGGCAATCGACGTTGCGTACGCTAGAGCATTGAGCCAATATTGGAATGCATCTGTAGCCTTGAGATTCATATTATCAGACTTGATGAACGGTGTGGTTGACGAAGAAACATACTCCGCTGCCAAATCAGTTGCAGCCGACGTTTCTGCATTCTACAGCCGTCCATTTGACTTGTCTGACAAAAGAGTCGCAAAATTGAATTTCGGTACAAACATCTCAAATATCGGTGCAAAGCCAACATATGACGACGGAGCGACTTATCAGTATCTTCCTACCAACTGGAGACTAGGAGTCAATTACGAGTTTCCTGTTGACGCATACAACAAGTTCGCTGTGTCATTCGACTTGAACAAGCTTCTTGTTCCAACAACACCAATTGAAGAAGACTACGAGACCAGAGAGGAATATGAGAATGCATTGGCAGAATACCGTGACCATGGAGCAATCTCAGGAATCTTCAAATCTTTCGGTGATTCAGGTGGTTTTGGCGAAGAGATGAAAGAGGTCAATTGGAGTTTGGGAGGAGAGTACTCTTACAGAGACATGTTCATGGCTCGCTTCGGATACTTCCACGAGAACGAAACAAAAGGAAACAGAAAGTATTTCGCAGCCGGAATCGGATTCAAAATGAGAGTATTCGAAATCAATGCGGCATACTTGATCGCATCTCGTTCAAGTCACAACTGTCCACTTGACGGAACATTGCGTTTCTCTCTTGGATTCAATTTCGACGGAATGAAGAAATTGGCAGACAACTCTAGCTCATCCGCAGAATAACACGATACAGAATATTTTGCAAAGACGAGATATTGATTTGTAGAGACGCACCAACCGTGCGTCTCTATATTTTTGTGACATGGTTCATACCACCTTTATGGATACAATCCGTACAATCAGTTGAATCCATCACCGAAATAATTGATAAATCCCCACAAATCGTGTTTTTGCACTAAAAA
>CAMJFV010000026.1 GCA_946405045.1 uncultured Bacteroidales bacterium
ATTCCAAGATCCATTAATTCGATTAGTTATATCACTCAAATAATCCTTTAATGTATTATCTTGATAAGCAAACTTCATTCCATCAGACAAGTCATAATAAATAGCATATTTTCCTTTTTCTATTTTACATTCATCTTTCTGAAGTTTAATTTGGTGATAAGCTGGCAATACTTCATTTGTTGTTGTCAAACAACCAGGTGGACACGAAGTAAAAAATATCATACTCCATATCGAAACCGCTCCTAATACAGACGTAGAAATTAATCTCATAAAAAATTCATATCGCCCACAACCCCCAATAGCGAACTCAATAATATTAAAATACCTTTTACTCCCAAACACAAAAAAAAGCGTGGGAATCGTGCTTATCGCTCGTCCCACGTTTCAAGGCTCTCGCATTGCCTTCCTATCTAGAACGAGCAACGCAGAAGCCCACGCTATGTCTATATAAATACTTAGCACACCCCTTTTACGAGGTGCACCAAGTGCCATACAAACACACCCATAGACATCTACTGTTGCTTTGCTTTTGATAGGAATTTAGAATTTGCGAGATTCTGAAACGTCAAGAACAAAGCGTCAAGTAAACGCTTTTCAATATGTCTACCCCAAGATCCACCCATTGGGCTTCTGCTTGAGATATAGCAAAAGTATACTATATTTTCATTTTTACAAATAAATTCATTGATGTTTTAAGATTTTTTTCTTTTTACAAACAAATTCTCATTTGACCAACGACAAGAAGGAAATCATGAAATGACATAAATAAAAAAGACGGATATAATTCCGTCTTTTCTATACCTATACATATTCAACTTCCCTATATCCAAAATAAAAGGAATGAGATTGTTTTCTTATCTCATTCCTTTTATTCTATTTTCACTAAGTTAGATGCATACTCTACCTTTACATCTATCTTTGTGTAACATTATTTAGTTCACATAATCACGATAGGCGTTCAGGCCGCGTTCATATTTGCGACGTTCCTCTATAGATAGCATGGAACAGTTTGACAGTTTCCATAATCTCTCAAACACCTCTTGATTCTTAAATTCTATATTTCCCATACGCTCCATATTCCTTCAGAGTGTAATACTGTTTTTTCTCAAAAGATATATCATAAAATCCAGAATCACTAAAATCATTATTCCGACAAATCCAATAGATCCACATATAAGGTCACTGCCACCAGACAGATACAGCACGGAAATACCCGCAGACCCATTGAGTGTACCATGAGCAATGGCAGCAGCGATTGTGGAACCTGCCTTCTCACGAAGATGAAGGAACAATGGAGTCATAGTGATGCATAGCAACATCATCATAAAGACTCCTACTTCAGGATGATCTGGGTAATTATGTCCCATAAGGATCAATGGTGAGTGCCAAAATCCCCATATGGCTCCTATAATTAATGATTTCTTCCAGAATCCCCAAGCAGACATGACTCGTGGAAGGAATCCTCGCCATGCGACCTCTTCTCCAAAAGCAAAAAAAGCATTGACAGTAAGGCCAGCGAACAGACTACCTACAATAGTAATGGCAAGCAATCCCCATCCATCAACTTCAAGACCTTTTGTCGACATATCCGCGATCGCAATTTTCACAAGTTCTGAATTCGGATCCAACGACACGTCAGGCAATAGTGTTGAGCACAGCATCGCCAAAATATTGATGATCGGCATCAAAAGCCATGCCACAAACCACCATTTGTTTACCTTAAAACTAACACCGACATCAGAAAATGGTTTTTCGCCAAATATCAACTGTGTGATTATCACAGAGATCAATGGAATCAACATGTATGCACTGGCAAAACACATTCCCGTGGCAGACGACAAGTCACCACCTAGGAGATAGAACGCACCTCCTGCAATAAAACTGATTCCAAAACAAACGGAAAGGAATACTTTTAATTTTTTATCCATAATGATTCGCATATTTTCTGCATTCAAAAATACAAATATCTTTGAATTAAAGAATCTTGTTTTGCAAGTTATATTATTATCAAATAAAAATCATAAGTCCAAAGTGAAAAAATCAATACATAATTTCAATAGTTTTTATATCCAGTAGATTTTTTTACATTTGTAGAGAAGGTGTGATAGAAACCGACTTTCCTTTCTTAGTCAAAACTTTATCACACATAAAAATTTGAGCAATGATTGAGTTAAAGAAAAGACTTATTCAATTTGTAAGTTTGGTTATTTATGTGCAATTACTGAATATTCCATTCTTATTGATATTGCATGTTTTTATTAAGGACAATCTAAACCTGAACTATGAATTTATAAGTCCTGACAAGATATTCATAAGTATTATAGTGACATGTATTTATGCCTTATTTCAAACTGTAATTTTTCCATTTAAGAAAATCTATAGTCTGATTGTATGTATAATACTGCACAATCTCGTCACCATTGAGATGTGGAGATACAATTCGATTGACCCATTCGGTGGAGAAGTTGTGTTCGAATGCGTGTCTGGCATTTCCAGCTTTGTAGAACTATTATTTTTTAGTTATAGAGATTTATTAGATGACAATTCTGTAGTAAAAGTGCTAAACAAATTAAACTGGACTCTTGTCTTCAGTTTCTATCTTTGCTTTGTTTACTTTTCTTTCAAATGGATTTTGACAAAACTAAGCAAGCGAATAAACTCAATTATCGTTTTATAGACATACATCTAAAGACAATCCTTTTGATAATATCAAACACTCATTAGCATCATAATGAGAAAGATTAAAAAGGGCAAAGTTTCAATAACTCTGCCCTTTTATTCAATGTTTACCCTAACAATTCAGAATGAGATCCAGTTTCATATTATAACCGTAAAGGGGGAAAACTCTATCATTTTAACAAAGTCAAAATCATATCAGGAGTAACCTTCATTTTTGTAATAGCACATAGACTAGTACCCATATCCTTTACACTAGCCCCCATCAGATATACATCATCATCAATAATAAGAAATCGATCATGAGATTTGTGAGGCAATTGAATAAAATCAACAGATTCATATTGTTCATTATGTTTCTCCAAATCCAACTTGAATTGTACAGTATAGCGTGAATGGATAGCAGCAGTCACACCTTTTGCTCTTTTTGTCAGCAAGGTCAGCACTCTGTCATCCACGAAATTATCAATTAAGATTATTCGGACTTTGGCATTTCTAACCAATTGTGAGACATAATTCCAAGCATCCCATACACATCCAGTTGCAAATATCTGTTCTGGAGTGACCATAGGAGAGAGTTCATCCATACGCTGAAGCACTTGTGCGATTTTCTGATCTGTCAGTTTTTGACGTTGCTCCAAACTTTCTATACGTTGGAACATTCCGGCATTTGCAGAAAGAAACCTACGCATAGCAACAAAAGCATCCATTATCATAATGCTCACTTCTATAGCTTTGTCGCTCTTTAAAACTGAAGATAACTGAGCCACACCTTCCTCCGTAAAAACAAAAGAAGGAGCATTAGAATGTTTCAAAGAAGCAAACCGGTCGCAAATTGCGACCAGTTCACTCATCTCATTTTGTGATAGTTGAAATCTATAACGTTCCGGAAATCTTTTTATATTACGTTTAACTGCCTCATTTAGCCTCTTTGTTTCAACTCCGTACAAATCAGCAAGATCTCGATCTACGACCACCTGCATTCCTCTAAAATAAAGAATACGTGATTGTACAGAAACATCTAATGATTCCTTTAATTTATCTGTCATAAGTTCTTTCTCCATCACCAACTCTCCCTATCCAAACTTCTATATGACAATGCCTCCTTCACATGCGTCGAATCTATCTCTGCTGAATCGGCAAGATCAGCTATCGTACGGGCAAGTTTGAGCACCTTGAAATAACCACGGGCAGAAAAATTCAGTTTCTTCATCGCTTTTTCTAGCAGTTTCTCCGCTTCCGTTGAAATCTTGCAATACATGTCGCAATGGCGTTTCTCCATCTGACCGTTGCAGTGGATAGTCTTCTCATTTTTGAATCTCTCCTGCTGCACTTTTCTTGCCTTCTCCACTCTCGCCCTGATGTCGGCACTCTTCTCCCCTCCTTTGTTTTCTAACAATTCCTTATGTGAAAGTGGCGAAATCTTCACCTGTAGGTCTATACGGTCCATCAATGGGCCTGAAATCCTGCTCATATATTTCTGCACTTCGATCTGTGAACATGTGCACTCATGGTTGGGATCCCCATAATGTCCACACGGACATGGGTTCATTGCCGCTATAAGCATAAAGCTCGACGGGAATTCAGCAGAAAACTTTGCTCTCGAAATACTGATTTTATGATCTTCCAACGGTTGTCGCAATTCTTCCAACGCTGCCCGGTTATACTGCGGAAGTTCGTCTAAAAATAGCACTCCATTATGAGCGAGGGATATTTCGCCTGGTTTTGGATAGCTTCCTCCACCCAACAAAGCTACACCTGAAACATTGTTGTGCGGACTTCTGAACGGACGCGTCGTCATCAGAGAAGTATCTTTAGGTAATTGTCCTGCGACGGAATGGATCTTCGTCGTCTCCAACGCTTCATCAAGAGTGAAACTAGGCATGATGGACGGAACACATTTCGCCAGCATTGATTTTCCAGATCCCGGAGTTCCAATCATAATAAGGTTATGTCCACCTGCAACAGCTATCTCAATCGCTCGTTTAGCAGTCTCCTGGCCACACACCTCCTTGAAATCACTTTCAAAAATATCCCTTTTGCTGAAGAAGCACTCCTGAGTGTCAACAACTGTTTTTTCAATGTGTATATTTCCATTTAGGAACTCCACAACTTCTGTCAGGTTCTCCACTCCAATAATATCGAGTCCACCCACAACAGCCGCCTCTTTCGCATTCTCTTTCGGCAAGATGAAACCCTTGAATCCAAGTTGTCTGGCCATTATAGCAATCGACAACGATGCCGTGATTCCTCGTACAGAGCCATCCAACGACAATTCTCCCATCACAATATATCCTTCCAACGCTTCCGATGCAATAACATCAGATGCCGCAAGGATGCCGACGGCAAGCGTCAGATCATAACCTGTCCCCTCCTTACGCATATACGCAGGAGCAAGATTTATCACTATCTGTTTACGTGGGAATGGATAATCAGAGTTCATTATCGCTGTTGTTATACGATCCTGACTCTCTTTCACTGCACTGTCTGGCAATCCTACAATAGAAAACCTAAATCCACTGCTGAGGTTTACCTCAATCGTGATCAACTCTGCATCAATACCATTGATTGATGCCGCATACGTTTTTACTAACATATTATTTTGTACTTAATTAATAATCTATTTTCCCTAACCACATCAAATGTGGACGGACTTTAAAGTGGCAAATCTAAATTTGGGTGGACATAAAGTCCACCCCTAAATTTATTTCTGTCGAACGTAGATATTGATAGGCGTTCCTGTAAAACGCCACTGTTCACGCAATTTGTTCTCCAAGAATCGTTTATACGGATCCTTCACATACTGAGGAAGGTTGGCATAGAAGACGAATGATGGAACCGATGTAGACGGTAGCTGCATCACATACTTGATCTTGATATACTTTCCCTTCAATGCTGGTGGAGGATAATTCTCTATCAATGGCAAGAAGAATTCATTCAACTTGCTTGTAGAAATTCTCTGTGTGCGATTCTTGTAAACATCTATCGCCGCCTCTATCACCTTGAAGATTCTCTGCTTGTTGACTACGGATGTGAAGATAACAGGGAAATCTGTGAATGGAGCCAAACGCTCTTTGATTCTCTGCTCAAACTTAGCCGAACTGTTGGCATCCTTGTTCTCAATCAAATCCCACTTGTTAACAACGACAACCAAACCTTTGTTGTTCTTCTGGATCAACTGCACAATATTCAAATCCTGAGCCTCAAGTCCACGTGTGGCGTCTAGCATAAGGATACATACATCTGAATCCTCGATCGAACGGATTGAACGGATCACAGAGAAATACTCAAGATCCTCTGTCACCTTTGCCTTCTTACGTATTCCGGCTGTATCAACCAAATAGAAGTCGTAGCCAAACTTATCATAACGTGTATAGATACTGTCTCGTGTTGTTCCAGCAATATCTGTCACCACTGTTCTGTCCTCACCAATGAATGCGTTGATGATCGACGATTTTCCTGCATTCGGACGACCTACAACAGCCACCTTTGGCAATGAATCTGTCGTATTATCTTCTGGTTTAGCCGGCATGACTTCAAGCACACGGTCAAGCAAATCACCCGTACCGCTACCATTGATCGCAGAGACACAATATGGCTCGCCAAGTCCTAGTTTATAAAACTCAGCAGCCGCATACTGCCAGTCGTTATTGTCTACCTTATTTGAAACCACAACAACTGGTTTCTTGCTTTGACGCAACAAATGAGCCACCTCAGAATCAAGGTCAGTCAAACCATTCATTGTGTCGACTACAAACAGGATAACATCACACTCCTCAACTGCGATTGTAACCTGCTTTCTGATCTCTTCTTCAAAGATGTCATCTGAGTTTACTACCCAACCACCAGTGTCGACAATAGAAAACTCTTTTCCACACCATGTCACTTTACCATACTGGCGGTCACGTGTCGTACCTGCCGTATCATTGACAATAGCGCTTCTCGTCTGAGTCAGACGATTGAATAATGTGGACTTTCCTACATTCGGGCGTCCTACTATAGCTACAAGATTACTTGCCATAATTCTTTCTCCTTTCTTTTTTGGGGTTAAATGTCTGCATCGTATCCAAAGGACTTCAACTTCATCTCCTTGTTACGCCAATCCTTCTCTACCTTCACGAACAACTCCAAGAATACTTTCTTGCCAAAGAATGCCTCGATATCCTTACGTGCCTCTGTGCCGACTATCTTCAGCATCTTGCCTCCCTTACCGATAATGATTCCTTTCTGGGTGTCTCTCTCAACATTGATCACAGCGTTGATTCTGATAAGGTCGTCACTTTCCTTAAACTGTTCTACCACCACTTCCACTGCGTATGGAATCTCACGGTCGTAATTAGTAAGGATCTTTTCACGAATAATCTCAGTCACAAAGAATCGAGCAGGCTTGTCTGTAAGAGCATCCTTTTCAAAATAAGGAGGGCACTCCGGCAACAGATCCTTGATTCTCTTCAACACGTAATCTATATTGAATTTGTTGGCTGCCGACACTGGGATTATCTCCGCATTCGGAAGAATCTCTCTCCATTGCCCCACCAACGCCTCCAGTTTCTGCTGATCAGTAAGGTCGATCTTATTGATAATAAGTAAGACGGGAGCATGTTGCTTCTTCACCTTTTCAATGAAGTCGCTGTTCTTCATGCCATTCTCCACTGTGTCTGTCACATACAGCAGAATATCTGCGTCTTTAAGAGCACTTGTAGAGAAGCCCAACATAGACTCCTGAAGCTTATAGTTTGGCTTCAGCACTCCCGGTGTATCAGAATAGACGATTTGGAAATCCTCTCCGTTGACAATTCCCATTATACGATGACGCGTTGTCTGCGCCTTCGAAGTGATGATGGAGATTCTTTCCCCCACCAAAGTATTCATCAATGTGGATTTTCCTACGTTCGGATTACCCACTATATTTACAAATCCAGACTTATGCATAGTCAATAAATTTCATCATTTAAATAAACGAGTTATATCGTTCAAATTCACAAACAGCATCAAAGTAAGAAGCAACGTCACTCCTATCATCTGGGCTTTCATCAAAACATCCTGGCTTACCTTCTTGCGTGTGATGATTTCAATCAAAACAAACAATATATGTCCACCATCTAGTGCTGGAATAGGCAAAAAGTTCATAAACGCCAAGACCAAAGACAAAAATGCCGTGATAGTCCAAAATGCATAAAAATCAAACGTCTCTGGGAACAACGACGCCACTGTTCCAAAGCCACCCAACGTCTGTACTCCTTCAGGAGTGAAGACGTATTTGAAATCGGAAACATATCCTGTTATCTTCTCGACCGCTGTCTTTAATCCATGTGGGAACGACTCCATCAAACTATAATCGACATGTTCCATCTCATACAAGTCGTATGGCGATTTCATATACACACCTACTTTGCCATCAATATCTGGAGTGACCGTCAGATTCACAGTGTCCGCACCACGCAAAACACTCCACTCCATAGACTTGTTTTTATGAGATGCTATCTGTCTCATAGCCTGAGTCAAATATGCCGACTCTCCATTTATAGTCAACAGTCTATCGTCTGCCTGTAGCCCAGCCTCAGCTGCAGGCATGCCGTCGATAAGTTTCTGCACTACAAATGGAACACGGTAGAACGCAAATCCCTTACCCTCTCTCATCAACATAGTCATAAATGAGTCTGGGATCGCAATGTCTACAATAGCACCGTCTCTATTAACCTGAACCGTCTTCGCTTCTACAATCTTACGAACCGATTCCTCAGACAAGCTCTTTAGATTCTCTCCATCAGCAGAAACCAACTTATCGCCATCAACAAAACCTACCTCATGAGCAGACCAACAGTATTCCATACCATCAGTCGCATTCTCTAGTGGCAAATACGTATCTCCCCAGTGGAACGCGATACCAGTATAAATGGCTATCGCAAGGAGAAAATTCATCACCACTCCAGCAATCATTATTATCAGTCGCTGCCAAGCGGGTTTTGTGCGGAACTCCCAATTCTTCGGTTCTTCCTTCATCTGTTCGGTATCAAAACTTTCGTCGATCATTCCGGAAAGTTTCACATATCCGCCAAGTGGCAACCAGCCGATACCATATGTTGTATCACTGTTTTTGGGTTTGAATTTGAATAAGCTAAAGCCAGGATTGAAGAAAATATAAAACTTCTCTACTCTGACGCCAAACATCTTCGCTGTTATAAAGTGTCCAAACTCATGGATCACCACCAACAATGTCAATGAGGCGAAAAACTGTATTAACGTATAAATCATATTATTTTATAAAACTTTCTGCCACTCTTCTTGCCTCGATATCCGTCTGAATATAATCCTCATACGTAGGCTGCGCGATATACGCGATCTTAGCCATTGTATTTTCGATGATATCCGACATCTGCAAGAAACCTATCTTCTTATTCAAAAACTCACGCACAACGATCTCATTCGCCGCATTCACGACACATGCCACGTTTCCTTTTCTGTCCAAAGCCTCATATGCCAAAGCCAAATTACGGAACACCTTTGGATCTGGAGCCTCAAATGTAAGTTGCTTTACCTTACCGAAATCCAAACGTTCACCGCCAAGATAGATACGTTCTGGATAACTCATTGCCAACGATATAGGTATACGCATATCAGGAGTCCCAAGCTGAGCCTTCACAGCACCGTCGTTAAACTGCACCATCGAATGGATGATGCTCTGCGGATGCACCTGAACCTCTATCATATCAGGAGTAAGATCAAAAAGCCACTTCGCCTCTATCACCTCAAAGCCTTTATTCATCATTGAGGCAGAATCGATTGTGATCTTTGCACCCATGCTCCAGTTGGGATGTTTCAACGCCATCTCTGGAGTAACATTCTCCAATTTGTCACGAGTCCATCCACGGAACGGTCCACCAGAGGCTGTAAGGATAATCTTCTCAAGTTTATTGTGACGTTCGCCTTCCAAACACTGGAAAATAGCTGAATGCTCCGAGTCGACGGGAAGAAGTTTGATTCCATGTTCCTGACATAGTCGGCAAACCAAATCACCTGCCACAACCAATGTTTCCTTGTTTGCTAATGCAATCTTCTTGTGTGCCTTGATTGCTGCAATCGTAGGAGCAAGTCCAGAATAACCGACCAATGCCACAAGCACCATCTCAGAGGCATCATTGGCAGCGACATCTGCAACCGCAGCCGAACCAGTCATCACCTTCGTCGACAAACCTGCCACCGCATTCTTAACCTCCTCATACTTGCTTTCGTCAGCAATCACAGCGATTGCCGGCTTAAACTCCTTTATCTGCTCAATCAACAGTGAAGCGTTTCTTCCTGCTGTAAGAGATTCTATTTTATATCTGTCCGGGTTCTCACGCACGACATCCAATGCCTGTGTGCCGATTGAACCAGTAGAGCCCAAAATTGTAATTACCTTCTGTGACATTTTTATACTGATATACTGACTTTATCATTATTCCGCTGCTGGTGCCGGAGTTTCTGTAGCAGGGGCAGGTGCTGGTGCCGGAGCTGGTTCAGCAGGTGCTGGTGCCGGACTCTCCACAGGAGCTGTCTCTGCCGGAGTCTGTTGAGGCTCCACATTCCTACGTCTTACACGAATGGTTGTATCTCTAGTCTGAGTAGAATCACGGCGTGACCTTCTGACTACAGGTTGTTCTGCTGGCTCAGCCTCATATTTTTTCACCTTTGGCTGTGCTGTAACCTTCTTTTGTGTAGAGAATGAGATATAATCATTTGGATCAAGAGGCTGACCATTAAGCCATAACTCGAAAGTCATTTCTGATGGATCTCCACCTCGCAATGTGGCAAGGATTTCACCCGCATGCACACGCTCACCTATTCTCTTCAAGAACGGCTGAGTGAACTTATACATCGACACCAGACTTTCAGAATGCTGTATCTGCAAGCAATAACGGTTGTGGGCAGAATAACCGGCAAAGATCACGGTTCCATCCAAAGATGAATACACACTTTCCAATGGATCGACGCTAATAGTAACACCATTCACACCCGAATATGGATCAAATCCCATAAGCACAACACTAAGTGACGGACGATGAATAAGTAGGTTTTTACTTGTTTCGGATATCTGTGAATTTGTCGCATAACGCTGAGCAATTTCATATTGTGAGCAAAACTGATTTTCTCGATCCGACGGTTCATTCTGCACCTTCGACATATCCATCTTGACAACATCCTTAAGTGAAGCCGTACTATCGCCTACCGCAATATCGCCTGTCACAACCTTTTGCAACATCGCTAGATACTGGTCGTTGATTTTTGCCTGCTCCTGAAGTGAATCAAGAAGCACTGCCTGAGAAATAACCTGTTTTCTAAGCTCATTCGCACTTGTGTAGCCAGGCATGAACGAACGTAATGGCGTCTTGATAATCAACACCGCAATAATCAAAAAATAAATCACTGCGACTGCGAAACATACTGAAATCACACTCAACCTCGACAATCGTATATGCCATGCCTCTTCCAATGTGTTCTCATTGAAAATGGTAAGACGATACTTAAAATTCAGTTTATGCAAAAAACTACTCTTGCTATTTGCCATTCCTCTTCTCTATTATTCTCCCTTGGAAATCTCCGAAGGATTGATTCCTACTTGTTGTTTAAAACACTTTCTAAAATATGCGATGTCTTTGAATCCGACATTGTATGCCACTTCTGAAACGGTCATCGCACCGTCTTCAAGCAATTGCTTTGCACGCTTGATACGGATATTTCTTATGAACTCCTTCACTGTCATTCCAGTGATCGCATTCATCTTTCTATACAACTGCATACGGCTGACTCCAACCTCCACCGCAAATTTCTCAATATCAAAATCAGCATCAGAAAGGTTTTCCTCTATCACTTTCATCGCCCTGATCATGAATTTCTCATCTGGCGACTGTGTTACGACCTTCGTAGGTTCTGATATCATCTCTATCTTGAAGCGACTGCGTATTTTCTCCTTCAATCGCATCATGTTCATCACTTTCTGATCGAGTACCTCAATATCAAACGGCTTGGTGATATAGTCGTCGGCACCACGTTTCAAACTCTCAATCTCACTTTCTTTGCTATGCACCGCAGTAAGCAAAATGATTGGAATATGCGACGTCTTTTCATCGTGCTTCAACTTATTACACAACTCATCACCACAAATATTTGGCATCATCAAGTCTGTGATAACGACATCTGGAATCTGTTCTGCCGCTTTCTCCAACGCTATCTTACCATCCTCTGCCTCAACCACAGTGAACCTTGACTCAAAATGGATCGCCACAAACTTACGAAGTTCTTCGTTATCCTCAGCAATCAAAAGCACTGGTTTCTCCTCATCCGACATCTCAACAGAATCTTTTTCCTGACCTTCAACAATCGATACATCATCAATTGTATCTCCTTCTTCTGCTTTTTCCGATGTCTCAAACAATGGAAGTATAACTTTGAATGTTGTTCCTTCTCCTCTCTTGCTGTTAAGCAACACCTCTCCATCCATCAGCTTTACAAGATCAAAGACAAGGTTCAAACCGATACCTGTACCAATACAAGCATCTTTCTCATCAGCACTCTGATAGAAACGTTCGAAGACATGTTTCTGGTCTTCTTCTGTCATTCCCTTTCCTGTGTCTATAACTGAAATCTGGAAACTGTCACTGATATTGCCAGCCTCATACTTATGTTGCGACAACATATCCATCGTCACCTTGATTGAGCCTCCACGTGGAGTGAACTTCATACTGTTGGAAACAAGGTTGTCGACTATTTTCTCTATTTTGTCTGAGTCGAACAGCATACGTTTGCCACGGGCTGCATCATCAACAGCAAGTGAAATCTGTATACCTTTTGCCTCACCCTCTGTCTGGAATGCACGGACAACAGTCTCTAGTAATGCAGGAAGATTTCCTGGTTTGTATATAGCTTGCAATGAGCCACTCTCTATCTTTCTGAAATCAAGGATCTGATTCACAAGACGCAACAGCTTATTTGCATTTCTTTCCGCAAGCGAAGCCATCTGTTTTGACTCAGGAGAGACTTCATCATCTTTCAATATTTTAGACAATGGTCCAAGAATCAATGTGAGCGGAGTACGTAGCTCATGTGATATGTTCGTGAAGAAATCAAGTTTCAACTGTTCCACTTTCTCCATCTCTTCAGCCTTCTGTTTCTCCAAAACCAACTTGTTTTTAAGAATCATACGACTGCGATAATGGTAAAGATACATCAGCACGAGTGACACAATCAACAA
>CAMJFV010000027.1 GCA_946405045.1 uncultured Bacteroidales bacterium
TGAAGCAAGAGCGTAATCAAGAGAAGGAATAATATCTGTTTTTGGTTTGTAGGTTGATGTCCAAACCTTGTAATCAACATCTATCTTTTTGGTATTCACATCTTTAAGTTCTGGCATTGTGTTTATTTTACCAGCTTCTTTAATGACGGGAGTATAATCTCTTACCACTTCGATATTTCGTTTGATTGTTGTATCGGTGGCAGATGCGGTATTTGTGGAATCAGATGCGTTTTGAGCACTGACTATTGAAAATGCCGAAAGTAGAGCAATATTAAAAACTATTCTTTTCATCGTGATTTTCTTTACTCCTTAATTTTATTTTTCTCTCTTGATTCAATGTCATCAAGACGTGATTTGATTTCAAGAGCTATATCATCTTTACCTTTATAGTTTTCTCTTACGCTGAGCAAATATTGTTTTGCTTCAAATTCACGGTCCATTGATACGTAGATATCAGCCAATAACACAAAACTCTTTGCCAACCAGTATTGGTGAGGAGTGTTTTGTTCGATGAATTCAAAGATTATCTTCTCTGCTGTCTCTTTATTACCGTCGTGGAAAGCATATTCAGCAGTCTTGTATTTTGCCTCTGCACCAAACTCATCCAGACAGTTTGAAGAAAGTGTTTTGTAATCTGCGACAGCGTAATTAGTCTCACCCTTTTGCTCATAACATTTTGCACGAGTATAAAGAGCTTCACGGTAAAGATTTGGATCAAGTTTGTCTCCTTTGATCACATTATCACATGCAGAGATTGTTTCGTCGATTTTGCCAAGTTTGCTGTAGCTACGCATGATCTGCAGTTTGGCTTTTTCTTTGTTCTCTACATTTTGTGTGATTTCCACCATCTTTTCAAGGTGTTCCACGACCTGCTCATAATTTTCTTTCTTATACTCTATGTCGGCAAGTAGAAGCAAAGCTTGCTCTGCGTGTACAGAACCAAGTTGTTGTGCTGTAAGCGACAATTCTTTCTTTGCCAAGTCGTATTCTTTAATGTTATAATAGCTGTTACCCAGGTTGAAGTGAGCACTTTCATTGAAAATGCTGTTTGGAAATTTGTCAAGATATTTGTTGAAACTGTTGATTGCTTCCTGGTATTTCTCCTGAAGGTATAGTTTTTCAGCAGCAAGATAAGTCAAAGAATCTTGTTCAGAAATCTCAAATTTGGCGATTCCACCGAGACTTTCAACATATTCTGCATATCCTGACACGTTGTTTTGATCAAAATATATTCGTTTCAAGCCTTCAAGTGACGTTTTTGCCTCTTCACTAGAAGGGAACATATCAACTATGCTCTTGTATATTTTGGTACTTTGGTCAAAATCACCCATTTTATCGTAAAGCATGGCTGTCTGTAGTTTACCTTTACGACTCAAAGGACTGTGAAAATATGATTTTGACAGTTTGTCATAAGTAGTGATTGCGGATTTATAATCGTTAAGCATAACGTAAGAACGACCAATCTCGTACATTGCGTCGGCAATATATTCTGAGTTAGGAAATTTCGAGATCAAACGGTTCAAAGTAGCGATTTTTCCGTTGTAATTTTTTTGAAGTCCTTGAACGAAACCTTGTTGGAAACAAGCGTAATCAGCTCCTGAACCTTTCAATGCATATACTTTTGAATAGCTTTTCTCCGCATTTTCAAAGTCATGGTTGATGAAGTAACAGTCACCTATACGGTTGTTAGCGTCGGCGATGAGTGTTTTGTTGTTATCTTCAAGGTTGGTGAATTTTCTGAACCATGTCAAAGCAGAAGTATAGCTCTTATTATTGAAGTAACAATATCCGAGATTGTAATGAGCAAGATTGTATACGTCACTATGGCGTGCTCCCGTCGTATTTATAAACGAAAGATAATCTTGCTGTGCTTCAGAAGGTTTGTTTAGATGGAAATTTGCCTCACCACGCCAGAAATAAGTTAGAGACTCTGTATTGTAGTTATACTGTTTGTCAATAAGTGACTTGGTGAAATATTCCTTGGCTTTCTCATAATCTCCATCTGTAAAACTCTGAATACCAAGACAATAAAGTATTCTTTGGCGAGCCTCTAAGATACTAGGATTATTTGTATTGATTTTTTGTATCGACGCGTATGCTGCTTCATAGTTCTTTGTCGTCATGTAGACGTTGAGCAAGAAGTCGTAGATACGGTTTTTATAGTTCGACTTAGGAAATTTTTCCAAGAAAGTCTCAAATGTAGTTACCGACTCATCAAAAGGCGAATAACTCTGGTCGTAAACAACAAGAGCATAGTTGAACATAGCCTCTTCTTGCACCTCTTTATCAAACTCCATTTTTGATGCTTGTGCAAAGCACATTCTTGCGTTGGTTTTGTCGCCAACTTTCAAATATGAATTTCCGAGGTTCAAATAGGCATTCTGACTCAATTCATCGTTGTCTGTTGTTACTTTCTGCAGATTTTCAATTGCGTTTTTCCAATCCTGGGTTTTACAATATGAAGTACCCAACATGTAGATATTGTTACGCATAATCTGATCCGTCGTCTTTGCGTATTCAGAAAGATACTTGATAGTCTGTTTATAGTCGTTCTTTTTGAAGTAGCATTCACCGATTATACGGTAGATTTCAGAATTACTCTTATTGTTCGGATATTTTTCAATTATAGAGTGTCCATATTCGAACACTTTTTCGTCCATATTTTTGTAGTAGTATATCTGAGCAATATAGTAAGGCACTATTGATTCATATTCGCTGTCATTTTGCAAACTGATGAAAGTTGGAAGAGCAGCGTCGTAATTCTTTTTCAAATAGTCGATATAGGCAAGATAATATTTGCCGGATTTTTGATAATTATCGTTGTTAAGGTCACAAAGAGTAGTGAAAGAAGAATGTGCCTTATCGTAATCCTGAAGTTGGAGATTGCAGTAGCCATGACGGAAAAAATAGTCAGCTTTTTCCTTTTTGCTAAGTTTACGTGGGTCAACTTTACAGAAATATTGATTTAGAGCCTCTTTGTATTTACCTTTTTGGAAAAAGATAGATCCTTGCAAAAAGTGAATTCTGCTTATATGCGACGAGTGGGGATTATTTGCAACGAATCTTTCCAAACGTCCACGTGTATCCTTTCTGTCCATTTCGTAGGCACAGCAGGCAAGTAGATATTCTGCTTCAGCGTAATATTCCTCTCTATCCACATCCTTATCTTGTAGATATTCGTCAAGATAACGAAAAGCAGTGTTGTACTGCTTGAGGTCGTACATCTCTTTTCCTTCAAAGTACAGACGTTCAGCAGTAGTATAAGTTTTAGTTTTTTGAGCGTTGACACTGCCTATCGACAGAGCCATAGCCATCATAATAAGTTCTTTTTTCATCGACTAATTTACATATACTTCAAATGTGCAAACAAATATACTATTTTTTTTCAACAATTAATACAATTTTTTTAACTCTCTTATTTAAAATACAATATGTTATTGTCTAAACAGATTGTAGAAACTATGGAGCAATAGAAAAATATACGGTGAAAATGGAAAAAAAACTTATTTTGTATACGTAACAGACTTACAGTTATGAAAAGCATACCATTTAATATTTACTTTATCTTTTGAATTGTCTATAATGGCATCTAAATTTATGCAACCATCAAATGCATATTCGTCAATGGTGGTAACATTTGAAGGAATTTCAACATTTGTCAAACTAGTACATGATGTAAATGAATAAACACCAATATATGTTAAAGTTGAAGGTAACTTTATGCTTGTTAAACCAGAACAGCCATAAAAAGTGTAATAATTAATACTATCTATACTCGAAGGAATTTCGATGTTTGTTAAACCAAAACAGTTTTTAAACGCATAATCACCAATATTAGTAACACTCGAAGGAATTTCAATGTCTGTTAATCCTGAACATCCATGGAAAGCATAGTTGCCGATATTTGTGACAGTAGAAGGAAAAACGTAGGTACCTTTAATTTTTGTTAATGCACAAACAATTTTTGTCATCTTTTTATCGTATAAAACGTCGTCTACAAATGTAAAGTAAGAATTGTCAGGTGCAACGTTAATGTTTGTCAAATTATTACAATCAGAAAAAGCACCATCGCCTATTGTAGTCACGCTTGATGGAATATAAATATTCGACAAATTTGTACAAAAAGCAAAAGCATTTTTACCTATAACTGTAACATTAGAAGAAATATCTATATTTTTAAGATTAGAGCAACCATTAAACATATATTCCCCTATAAAAGAAGAAAGAATTTTTGCGTTTGATAGACTATCGCATGCATGAAATGAAAAACTGCCAATATAAGTAACATTATCGGGAATTTCAATACTTTTAATTTTGCTACAAGAGGCAAAAGCGTTACTACCGATACTTTTTATATTTTTAGGAATTTCAACATTCTTCAAGTTATGACAGTCTCTAAAAGCTTCATCACAGATTTTAGTTATATTTGAAGAAAATTCAATATTTTCCAATGAAAAGCAATATTTAAAGGCAGCAGTACCAATACTACTCACATCATAAACAATACCATTTATTCGTACTTTTGCAGGAATGATAACAGAATCAAAATCCTTATATGAATCATCGGCTATAACTTCAGCTGTAGAATCTCTTAACACTCTAAATTTCAGCGGAGAATTAAATGTATCTGAAATTGTAGAGTCGTCAGAAACATAATCATCAAAAACCACCATTTCTACATCGTTCACATCAAATTTTATGATATTCCCGTTTTTATTTTTGACATACATATTGGTTGTTGCAAACGAAAAAAAACATAAAAAAAATGTACAAATACATAGTATGACTTTATTATTCATAATTTTATATTTTGTTAATCAAAAGGTTACAAACTTTGGATAAATACCTAAACAAAACAAAATTAAAAATTAGAAATATAAAACAAAAACAATCGCAAGTGAAAGAATAAATTTATTATGTGAACTTTGATTTTTTTTCTAAAGTCTTTATTTTTGTAAGAAAAATAAAGACAAATAATAAAATTTTTTTGAAATGAGTCTAATTAGCGATTTTAAGGATTTCGCCATGAAAGGCAATGTTGTCGACATGGCAATTGGTGTGATCATCGGTGGTGCATTTGGTAAGATAGTCACTTCAATGGTATCTGATATCATGATGCCTATTCTTGGCTATGTTATAGGCGGTGTAAACTTCACAGATTTCAAGCTTACTCTAAAGGATGCTGTTCCTGCAACTGATACAACACCAGCTGTTGAGGCGGTTACTCTAAACTATGGTAACTTTTTACAGGTGACATTTGATTTCTTGATCGTTGCAATCTGTATTTTCGCAGCAATTCGTTTGGTTTCAAACTTTACTAAGAAGAAAGAGGAGGCTCCTGCACCAGCTCCAGAGCCACCAGCACCAAGCAAGGAAGAGGTTCTTCTTACTGAGATCAGAGATTTGTTGAAAAACAAATAAAACATACAAAAGGGTGTCAATTTGACATCCTTTTTTGTTATTCATTAGAGACGTAGTGTACTGCGTCTCTTTTTTTGTTAATTGTGGTTTCAGCAGATGCAATATATTGCTTGCTATTATTAGCAAAATCACATATTTTTTTGTAAGTTTGTCTTTGAACAAATTATATGCATTCTTATGAAATCAGTAGTGGATTTACATACCCATACAATCGTCAGTGGACATGCTTACAGCACACTTGCTGAAATGATTGATGCCGCACAAAAAAAAGGTCTCAAACTTTTTGGTGTGACGGAACATGGTCCAAAAATGCCTGGATCATGCCATTCTATCTACTACCGTAATCTTAGTATTATTCCGCGTCAGTATGGAGAAATGCGTTTGATGATGGGGTCGGAGATGAATATCATCGATTTTGCAGGAAACGTGGATCTAAAACCAAGCATCACAAAAACATTGGATATTCGTATTGCTGGTTTGCATAGTCGTGCGTTCACAAACGGTACTGTCACAGAGAATACGGATGCTATAATAAATGCGATGAAAAGGCCAGATGTGGATATAATTTCTCATCCTGTCGACGGTACTGCTGACCTCGACATAAAGGCTATTGTGCAGTGTAGTGCGGAAACAAAAACATTGCTTGAACTTAATAACAGCAGTTTGCGTCCCGGTCGTGATAAACCGATGGCAAAATCGAATTTTATTGAAATGTTGGGATATTGTAAGGAGTTGAATGTTCCTATAATTATGGGAAGTGATGCCCATATCACTTATGATGTCGCCAACCATACTTATGCCTATGCATTGGCGAAGGAGATAGGTTTTCCAGATGAACTGATTTTAAATGGTGACGATACTAGATTCTTAAACCATCTTGCAGAAATAAGAGAATCAAAATAAACTTAATCTCTCATCACTCTTGTGCTCCATTCCACGTATTCACCGCCGAATTCCTTTGCAAGGTTCATCACTTCATTAGTGACGGTGGTGATAGATTCTATATCTGTTTTGGATTTCTTTGAGAAAACAACTTTCACCACTCCCTCTTCTTCCTCCACTTGTTCAACGTAGTATTTCCATGTTTTGGCTTTGGCAGCAAGGTTGTTGGCTTCTTCTTTCTTGTCTAAAGGGAATGAGATGAAGTGAGATACGATGTGAAGCTTTGTATTCACGTCTCCTTTTGCTTGAAGATCTTCTATTATACGTTGGTTTTGTATTTTTTGGTAATTCCACTGGTCGGGGAAAAGTTCATTTTGATATATCTTCCAGTTTTTGTCGATCATGGAAGAAATGTTCATATTATCACCGATTTTACCGATTAATTTGGATTTTTTTATTTCTTTTCCTAATTCGTCTGGTTTGTAGGTGTAGGCATATATTTCAAGTTTTCTGCTATCTAGAGTTGCGGCAACGTAAGCAGATTTGTTGCTTTTGTCATTAACCAATGCAACAATGGCAGGTTTTACTTTTGATTCGAGAATCGTCTTTGCCTCTTCTTCATCTTTACATCCTTGTCCGTTAAAGGTAACAGTAAAACAATGGATTCCTTCTGATGGTTCGACAGCACTCAATATTGCCATGTCGATGAGAATAAATCTACCGTCTTCACTCTTATAGAAACCCCAGTCATCACGATAACCATGACCTACGATTGATTCATCAGAGGTCTTGTTTTCAAACATGTGCTTGAAAAAAAGTTGGTTTTGGGCTGACGCGCATAGCATCGTCGCCATTATAGCAAATGATGTAAAAACTCTTTTCATTATCTTCTTTTTTGCAAATATACCTAATTTTTGAAAAAGAGATATAACTTTGCGTTCTCATTACACAACAAATATAATGGACGGAGAAAACAAACGAGTCATAAAAAATGCGGCATGGATGACAGTGTTTCAGGCTGCCAACTATATTATACCGATCATTCTTATCCCTATTGTCAGTAGAATACTTGGGGTTGATAGTTTTGGTAAGGTGACTTATCTGCAGACTATCGCTCAGTATGCCACAATCTTCATTAATTTCGGTTTTGAATATACATCAACAAGAGCTATCGCTGTCAACAGGGATAATCCGGAAAAACTACGTTCTATTTTCTGGGGAACCATCTATGCAAAACTATTGTTGACGCTGGTTTCTCTTCTCGTCTACTTTCCATATTCTTACGCTCATAGCCAATCCACCGAGGAATTCGTGATGTATGTGGCAGCATGGATGATTAATGTTGGATGGTGGTTGTATCCGTCGTGGTATTTCCAAGGAGTTGAAAAAATCAACATTATGAGTGTCGCCAACTTCTTGATCAAAGCGGCAGGAGCTATTTTGGTGATTATTTGTGTGCGTGACGCGTCAGACAGTGTCAACTATCTTGCTTCATTCTCTTTCTCATATATTGCGGGTGGAGTGATCACAGTTGTTTATTGTGTGAAGATTGAGAAAATGAAATACATTAGGGTGACAAAGGAAACGGTGATGACATTGCTAGGAGATTCTTTCCCTATTTTCATAGCATCTGTGTTTTCTTCGATAACGCAAGCGTTTGCGATCACCTATCTTGGAGCTGGACACGCCACAGAGCATGATCTCGGTATTTATTCAGGTGCGTTCAAATTAGTGTTTGCTGCGGTGGCAATGTGTAATTTGCCAATATCAATGGCGATTTTTCCGAAGGTTTCAAGAGAATACGAAAAGGATAGGGAAGGAGGAATCAGGTATTTCTACAAGACTTTGAAAATTGTGATTTTGATTTCAACATGTTCCCTTGTGGGAATGTACATTTTTTCTCCGTTGGCGGTTTCTCTATTGCTTGGAGACAAATTTGCTGAATCGACGGAATTGTTGAGATACTACTCCATTTGTCCGCTTCTTTGTACTACATCCCTCTATCTCACTGTGCAAGGATTATATGCAATACAGCGACAGAAGTTTGCCACAATTGTGGAGAGCATCGCTTTATTGGTATGTATCGTATCGACAATAATGTTTAATGATATTTATGGAGTCAAGGGAGCAGTTTGGGCATTTGATCTCACAGTTTTGACTGAGATTATTTTGTCGTTCTCTGTGATAACTGTGATGAATAGAAAGAAAAGATGAATTTATTTCTTCATTGTTGTTTCTGAAAAAATATAATTCTTCAAATATACTCTCTTAACAAGCCTCTTTTTAGGAGACAGAATAATATAGTTTATTACAAATTCTTTTAATTAAATTAAAACAGATTCTAAAATTTTCTATTTTTGTATTAGAATTTTCATAAAAATGTTGATGCATTTATTGTCTATCCAATATGGAAAATTTTCTGAGAGGCTACCATATAGGTCATAATTATTATGGCAGGAGGAAAGACAAAGTCGACTATATGATATTTGTTGGGTATCATCTTAAGTGACAAATTTAAATGGAAATATTGCTGGGTCTATAGGCGAAGACAGACGTGTTTTGTTACGTCAAAACTATCATGAGATACGTATAGCTATTTAATAAAAAAGATAATGAAAAAGTTAGTAATGATGCTTGTAGCAATGTTGATGACAGTATTCTCAACATTTGCAAAGGAGTTTCCAGGTTTAATCACGCTTGTCAATGGAAAGACAATAGAATGTGCAGATATCGACCAGAATATCTTAGGCAATAAACTAAAATATAAGCTGGTATCAAAAGGAGAGGAGACATCTATACCTGCGAATGACGTTAAATATTATCAGTATTACGTTGCTGATGGTGATTCTACGGTGTTAGGAGTCAAAGTTCTTAGATTCAAAGTTTGTTCAGCTCCTAAATTTATGAAGAGTGGTGAGGTGAAGATTCTAGATGATGCTGGATGGGGAACTGTTGTATATGAAGGTTATCCTGCATCGCTTGTAAAGGTACAAAGTACGATGTATAATGGTAAGAATTATGTTACTGTCTATGATCACTATGTTTACAGAGAAGACTGGGGACATGGAATTTCTTTGTTGGAATCTCACAAAAACTTGGCAAAAAAGGCAATGGGTAGATATATGGCAAAAATTTTCCCAGAATGTTCTGAGTTGAAGACTGTTTTAGAGGAAAAAGGAATCAAAGGAATCAACCATTTTTGGAACAATGTTGGAGAGACAGAAGGATATATAAATTTTATGAGAGAATATAACAATTGTGTAAAGAAATAAGAACATTTATCTCCAAAACGAAAAATGCAAAAGACGAGGTGTATGATATGCCTCGTCTTTATTATTTGTCCTAGCTAAGATTATTTGTTTCTTTTCTCAAATTTATATCCTGGATTCCAATATTCATATTTTCTGAAACCTTCACCCCAGTTTCTGTACATTGAAGTCAGCCATTCAATATCATACAACTCTTCTATTTTTCTAATGGCTAAGAATGTGGCAATGGGGACGTGTCCACCTTGGTTTGAACAGCTTAAATAGAAATTGCCAGATTCTTCTTCTTTTTCGAAACTGAAACAACCTAATCCTGTATCTTTCAGTAAAGATGTATTATATGGTGCAAAATCTAAAATATAACTTGTTGAGAAGCAACTTGGTAGACATCCTACACAACAATCTGTTTCTGGATAATCGTTGTTAAACTCATAACCTTTGAAGAGATCCTCTAATTGTTCTTTTGATGTTAATTTAATATATTCCATGTTGATTTTATTATTAGGTTAACGTATTAATTTATATTCATCTATCGCACGTTTTCCACGTAAAGATGAAACATTTACAAAATAATCATATATATCTCCATTAACATTTGCTGGAGAGGATACATACCATGTTTTGCTTTTATTTTTATTGTTGTCGTCTTTATAGTAAAATATCAAAGTGTCTTTTTCTCCTCTAATAAATTCGATATTATTGATATTTTCCCATGATATAAAAGATATTTCGTGTTTGTGATATATAGTAATTCCTGCTGCGTCAAACACAAGATCGTCTTTACTATAGTTAATAGTGCACAAAAGGATAAGCAGATAAACAACAGAAAACCAAAAAGCCATTTTCATCGGAAATATAAGGAAGAATCCGACAATCAATGTTGAAAAAATCAGAGCAATTAGAATATTGCTTTTCCTTTGCAAAATATATGATTCACTTTTGATATTTTTTTTGTATTCAATAAGTTGTTTGTTTTCAGTTTTATCTAAAGTAAAATAGCCTGAATTGAATTTTGATATAATATCGTCAAGTTTTGATAATATCTCCTCTTCTTTCTCTTTCAGTTTTGTCGTCAAAAGTTGGATAGGAATATAGTGAATTATCTTTTGCTTTGAATCCGTTATCGTTTCAATTTCTAAACATTTGAATCCTTCTTTTATATAGTCTATACGGATGATGTCACTCCATAACAACTGATATTTGTTCTTACCATCTTTAATAGTGATACCATTTTCACCAAATGTTACAGAATGTCTGTAACATATGAGAAACAATGAAGCAAACCAAATAGCACTAAAAAATACTGTAACAAATATCAATATATTTTTGGTTTCTTGTTGTGATAATTCGATACTATCACAAGAGAAAGAGACAAAGATCATAACACAAAAAATAAAAAAAAATCCAGGTCTAGTTGGAAGTTTCCATCTTGAATAGGATAATTCCAAAAGTTCGATATTTTCCATATTTTATTAAATAAAAGAGACGTCGCATTGCGACGTCTCCACAATTTTATTCTTTAGCCAAAACAGTCATTAACGTTTCTCCTACAGCTTTCAGAGTGCTTTTGCTGATATTGTCAATCACATCTTGATGTGTATGCCAAGTGTCGGGGAATCCTCTATATGCGGTGAAATCGATGATATCCACAGTCGGAATATTCGCATATTGGTTCACGTATACGTGATCATCTATGATTGAACCGCTCTCACGCATCTCAAAGATATTGTCATAGCCTAGATTTTTGGCTGTCTGCCAAATCTTGGTCACTGCTATACTTGCCAATCTTCCAGAAGTAAGGTCGATATGGAATTTTGCGTTTGCATCGCCCACCATGTCGAGAAGTATACCGAATTTTGGTTTGGCGATGGAGTCGGCTTTATAATTCTGTGCCCAGTATTGTGAACCAAGACACCAAGAGTCGTTGTTTCCTCTGCCTCCTGTGATGAATGTCGGTTCACCCAAGTCTTCAGCGTCGAAGAACACCACGTCGAGACCTATTTTCATATCAGAATTTTTATACTGACGTGCGATCTCCAAAATCACTCCGACACCACTTGCACCGTCGTTCGCACCGTCGATAGGAGTTCTTCGCGTCTTCTCATTGCCATCTTGATCCGCCCATGGGCGAGAATCCCAATGAGAGAAAAGAATAACTCTCTTTTTTGCCGACGGATTGAAATGAGCAATAATGTTTTCGGCTTTACGTGTCTTTTTTTCCCAATCCACCACGTCGCATTTCTGTACTTCCACAATATCAGCACCATGTCGACGCAATTCACTTGTCAGGTAGTCGACGCAATTATCATGAGCTTTGCTTTCCAGAATACGTGGACCAAATTCACATTGTTTGGCGATGTAGCTGTATGCACTGTCGGCATTGAAATCAACCTTTATTTCCTTCTTAGCTGAAACTTTTGGCGTATTCTCCGCTTTTTTCTCTTGTGAGAAACAAGAAGGCAACCCTAATGCTAGGGTTGCCACAATTATGAATTTATTAATTTTCATCGTTTATTGTTAAGTCTTTTGATTCGTCTTTAATTATTGGAGCAGTTGTTTCTGCGACGGAGGTGATCGGATAGAAAGACATCACGAATGTGAATGCCAAGCAGATCACTGCAGGGATCCAACTCATAAGGTTGATGATTCCAGGCACGGCATTCTGGACTGCTGATGAATCTTGTCCGTCATAACCGTACATTCCAAGCACAGCACCGATGATTGCACCTGCGATACCACCACCAAATTTTGTCGCAAAACTTCCGGCTGAGTAAACAAGTCCAGTGGCACGGCGTCCAAACATCTTTTCTCCGTAGTCGGCAGCGTCTCCAAGCATTCCAAAGAACAGGGTAGGGAGGATAGCTGCAAAAAGTTCAGATGTGATTCCGACTGCGAAAATCATAAGAATCTGAGTTGGACCGAAGAAGTAAAGCATAGTGTTGACAATGGATGTCGCTATCATTGAACCGATGAAAACGTTCTTTTTACCGAATTTTTTACTCAATGAAGGAGTGATCATTGCTGCTACGATACTGATAAGCATCAAAGCTATAAAATATATTCCTGCAAGTGCCGCGTTGCCCACATAGTGGGTGAAGTAGATGGCGATGATACCTGTTTTCAAATTGTTGTAGATATTGAATCCGAGACCGACAACAAGAAGAATAAACCAAGGCTTGTTTCTAACAAGGTCTTTCAAATCTTGCAAAAGGTTATCCTCCTGTTTTTCGTCTGGAGCCACACGCTCTCTTGTTCCCCAG
>CAMJFV010000028.1 GCA_946405045.1 uncultured Bacteroidales bacterium
AGATCATGCCGAGAGTCGCAGAGATCATACCACAACTCGATTCTTTGATGCTTTCTTTGAGCATGATAAGCAAGGATCAGAAACTGTCACAGTCGATATCTAATTTCTACGACATCACAAACAATTTGAAGGGAGCATCCGCAAAATTCAATGCCATGATGTCGACGGAGGTACAGCCATTGTTGAGCGATGCCCGTACAATGGTAAACACATTCAACAAGGTAGGAAGCAACTTGAGTCAGGTGGATTTCCAGTTGACTTTCACAAAAGTAAACACTACGCTTGCTAGTTTCAACTCACTGTCTAATGAAATCCAAAACGGAAGCGGTTCGATTAGTCTTTTGCTAAAAGACCCTTCTCTATATAATAATTTGTCGAGCACAGCGAACAGCGCAAATTCGTTGTTGCAAGATTTAGAAAAGAATCCTGGCAAATATGTTCAATTCTCGCTATTCTCTCGTAAGAAGAAGGGAGAGGCAGAGGAGACAGCATCAGCCAAGTAATATTTAAATCACAAAGAGTAAATCACGAATTAGGACAAAATATAGCAATTATGAAGGATCAGAATGAAAGTTTGAATGAATGTCAGACGAAATGGGGTGAATGCCTCTCGCGTATTAAGGATATTGTTTCTGACGAGCAATATGTCACTTGGTTTGCACCGATAGTGCCAGTCTCTTTTGCTGATGGCAATCTAGTGCTAGCTGTAGAAAGTGATATGGTACGTGCATATTTGGAGGATCATTTCTCTCAGATTCTTACTGCGTGTATCGGAAGATGTTTTGGTAAGGTCAACCTTAAGTGGAGAGTCAAGGTCGTTGCAAGTCGCAATGAAAGTGAGTCTGTATCGGTATCTCAGCCGGCAAAACTACAGGAACCTGGCTATGATCCGTTTGCCGTACGTAGACGTTCGTTTGAGAATCATTTGAACAGACAGTGGACATTTGACAATTTCATAGAAGGCAAGAGTAATACATTTGCCAGAAAAATTGCGATGAATGTTGCTCAGAAACCAGGAGCACAGTTCTACAATCCTTTATTCGTGTTTGGTCATTCTGGTCTAGGAAAGACTCATTTGGTTAACGCTTTGGGTATGGCCTGCGTCAAGGCACATCCTGAACTTAACGTGCTATATTTGACTGCAAATGATTTCTTGAACTTTATGCAGCGTGCGGTGATGGAACAGAAGATTCCAGAATTGTTGTCATACTATCAGAGTGTCGATGTTTTCATTATTGATGATATTCAGGAGATCGGTGGAAATAAAACAGCCACACAGGATTTGTTCTTTAACGTGTTTAATCACCTATATCAGTCAGGAAAACAAGTTGTGATCACGGCTGATAAGGCTCCAAAGGATATCCAAGGATTCGAACAGCGTATTTTGTCTCGTTTCAAGTGGGGATTGCAGACGGAATTGGCGTCGCCTGATTTCGAATTGAAATATTCAATCTTGAAGGAGAAAACGAAGGAGCAGGGAGTCGAGATTCCTGATGATGTACTTCGTTTTGTCGCAGAGAGAGTTCCTGATAATTTGCGTGAGTTGGACGGAGTCATCGCGTCGATCCTTGCACAGTCAATGTTCCTTGGTGCTCCAATCAATATTGAGTTGGCTTCTCGTATTGTGAGCGACATGGTCACTTTCAGAGAGAAGACATTGAGCATCAGCGATATTCAGGAGAAGGTTTGCGACTATTACAAACTTTCAGTGAATGAGATACAGACAAAGTCGAGAAAACGTGATGTCGTGCAGGCACGTCAGATTGCGATGTATCTTGCAAGAAAATATACAAAGAGTTCTTTGACTGTGATCGGAGAGCAGATAGGCAACCGTGACCATGCTACAGTGCTTCATGCAGTGAAGACTGTGATGGACCTTTGTGAGACAGATCGAGAAATCAGAGAGAGCGTTTCGACTATAGAAAAGGAGTTGAAATAGGAAAAAACGAAAAAAAATCATAAAAAATTGCATTATGATATACAGTTTTACTATCATTTCAAACGAAAATGATAAATTTGCTCGCGTAATAGAAATTGATGCCGAGAGTACATTTCTAGATTTCAACGATGCTTTGTTGGATTCAGTAGGGTACACAAAGGATCAGATGACATCTTTCTTTATCTGTGATGAAGGATGGGAAAGAGAGACTGAGATCACTTTGATGGAGATGAAGTTCACTGCATCTGATGAGGATAACTATGTTATGGCAGACACACGTTTGGAAGAACTTGTGCAGGACAAGGGACAGCGACTATTGTTCATGTTCGACAGCCTTAATGAAAGAATGTTTTTCATTGAGTTGACAGCTATCAAGAAAGGCACTTTGATTATGCCTACTTGTGTCAAGAGCAAAGGTGAAGCTCCTAAGCAGATTGAAGACATAGATTACAATGACAAGTTCCTTTCAGCAGCGGACGATGGTGTTTACCTTGACGAGTTTGGTAGTGATGACTTTGATGCAGAGGAATTGGAGTCGGAGGGGTTGAATATAGATGATGATTATTTCGGACATCAAGATTATTGATGTTCAAAACAAAAAGGAAGATATGAAGATTTTTAGAAAATTAATTCTATTTTTGGCTGTGATGCCATTGGTGTCTTTTCTTTCTTGTACAAAAGAGGAAGGAGAAGGTGGAAAAGCTAAGATTTCAGGTATTGTATATAAAGTCTTGGATGACGGTGATATCGCTAAGTTTGGTGATGAGTATCGTTTTGTCCGCGACACTGTTGCAGCGCCTGACATTGATGTCTTTGTGATATATGGTGGCAATCAGGAAGATGTCTATGATGATAAAATAAAGACATCCCACAATGGCAAATTTGAATTCAACTATCTTCGTGAGGGTGATTATTCTGTTTATGCTTGCAATGATGACGACACATACGTGATGCGTAGTGTACATTGTGGCAAGAAAGGAACAGCAGACGTGGAGCCTATCTATATCTCTGATGGTAAGAATACAGGCAAGACAGCTGTTGTCGGTAATGTGAAAATTCTCTATGCTGCACTTTATGATGACGATGATGATGAATATGTACCTGCGGTTGCTGTACGTGTCTATATAAGAGCAGTGGGCAGAATGGCTGTGTCGGACACTCGTACTGATGATGAAGGAAGTTTTTATTTCTCACGTCTTGAACCAGAAACAGATTATGTGGTATGGGTTGAAGCGGAACAGAGAAAAAATGGAATTGTTAAAGCTTACACAGTTAATGTGACCACAGGTAAGACTGGTGAAATCGTTAAGTGTGATGATTTGAAGGCTAAGGTTTATTAATCTAACACAAAATCAAAAAAATATGAAAACAATGAAGATGATTTTTCCTGTTATCCTTTCTTTGATTGCTTTTTCTTCGGTTGATGCCCAGAAAAAGACAATTGATGGAAAGAAGATCAAGGAGATTAAGGAGTGGAAGATTGATTCTGGCAAGCGTACTCTTTCTGAGTTGTCAAAGTATGACGCTAATGGAGAGAGAATTGAGCAGATCAAGTATGAAACAAACGGAAGCCAAAAGGAGCGTACTGTGTTTGAGTACAATGCTAATGGCAAGTGTATTAAAGAGACCAAGTACGATGAGTTCAACAAGTTGGAGAAGTCGACTGTAATTGAATACAACTCGTTCGGAAAGAGATCAAAAGAAACATCTTACGATGCCAAGGGCAAGGTAAAGAGTGTTAAAGAGGTGGAGTACATCACCGAGTAATTAAACAAACAATATCATGCAGGAGTTGACTAATGTTTCTCATACTCCCGTCTTCCCGGATGTGGATATGGAGGAACTGATTTCTACTATTGATACGAAACTGTCTCAGATGGATCCGATCACATTGGAGCAGATGAGCGCTATCAAGCTGATGAATAGAATCGACACGAAGTATCTTGTTGATGTCCGTCGTCTGCCTGCACTTTTGGATAAGGCAAAATCCGACTATTATGTGCAGGAGATTGCAGGTAAGCGTAAAGCGTTCTACCGTACGTTGTATTGGGATACTGCGGATGCTAGAATGTATGTGATACATCATGATAGAAAATTAAATCGTCAGAAAATCAGAGTCCGTGAATATGTTGAGTCTAACCTGACTTTCTTGGAAATCAAAAACAAGAGCAATAAAGGTAGAACAAAGAAAATCCGTATCTCTGTCCCTGACGAAAATATCAAATCCCATACAGATGCCGTTGATTTCATCAACAAATCTGCCAATTACGGTATAGATGAAATATCTGGACGTTTACGAAACCAATTCTCTCGTATCACTCTCGTCAACAAAGGCAAGACAGAACGTTTGACCATCGATATCAGTATCAAATTTGAGAACTGTGTCACTGGGAAAAAAAATACGATCCCTGCTCTTTGTATCGTGGAGGTGAAACGCGATGGAAATGTATATTCCCCTTTTACAAGCTATATGGCAGATTTCAGAATCAAGAAGAAAAGTATCAGTAAATACTGTCTTGGTATGATTCTTACCGATCCTAATCTGAAACAGAACAGATTCAAAAGAAAACTTCGCTATATAGAAAAAATGTTGTCAAAAAAGTAAAATTTTAATACCATGGATTTATCTCAAATTGAACTTTTGGGTATTCCGTTGATTAATGTTGACGGACTGATTGAAATGCTTGTACGTTTCGCCGTTACAATGCTTTTCTCTTTTATTATCATTGGTTGGTTATATTATTCTCGCAGTAAGAGAAAAGACTGGTGTTTCTGTTTCACTATGATTGCGGTCACTGTCTTCCTTTTGATCTTCTTGCTTGGTCACGAGAAACTTCAGATTGGTCTAGCCTTAGGATTGTTCGCAATCTTTGGTATTGTGCGATATCGTACGGAAGCCATTGCGATTCGTGAGATGTCATACTTGTTCATGATTATCGGTATCGCCGTAATCAATGGTTTGGCTACAAGTGTCTCTTATGTTGAGTTGGTTGTGACTAATCTTATCTTTGTTGCTGCAGCATGGGTGATGGAGCGTAGCAGCTTGATGGACAGAGTGAACGTGAAACTTGTCACATATGAGAAAATCAATCTTATCACTCCAGACAAGTATGATGAGATTTGAAGGCTCGCACTGGTTTGGATATCACTAAGTTTGAGGTCGGACATATTGATTTCCTTAAGGACATCGCTTTGGTAAAAGTTTACTATAAGACTGCCGACAAATCAATCAATACCGTAGATGGTATCCGTAGAGCTAAAGATTTCACTGAATAAAAAGGTTGTAAGCCTAAAAAGATAAAGTTTGATGAAAAGTTTGATGAAATATATATTGCTGCTTCTTTCCTGTGCTGCATTTTCAGTGTCGGCAAAGGATGACTTTGGTAGTAATATATCGGTTGAATTGTCGAAAAAACTCAATAAAAAGATAGACATATCTTTGGAAGAGGAGGTGCGTCTAAATCAAAACATGGGTCATTTCGACCGTTTGGCTTCTACGCTTGGTGCGGATTTCAAACTTATCAAAAAACATCTTAAAGGTGGCGTGGCATATTCCGCATTATTGTATAATGAGACAAACTATTGTCTGCTGAACCATCGAGCAATCGCTACATTGACTGGATCAACGAATGCTGGAAACTTCGAGTTTTCTCTTCGCGCACGTTATCAGGCGACATTCCAGGATGACAGTTATGGAAATACACATAAGGTGGATCCGAAGCAGATTGTCAGAGGTAAGGCAGAAGTGGAATATGAATTCGCAAAAATTAAGTTATACCCATATATTTCTGCAGAGGCATACTACGAGATCGCAAAAAAAGATTGCAACAGAATCAAGTATGCGGTTGGAGCAAAGAAAAAAATCAACAGACATAATTCCGTCGCTTTGGGATTCTTGTTTGATGACAAACTCAAATCCAACAACTACTACTTGCAGTTAGGTTATAGCTACAAATTCTAAGAATCTTTTTTCTTAAATATAAAGGTCGTATCTTATGATACGGCCTTTTTTGTATCTTTGCATCAAATCAGAGAACATCCATCATGGCTTACACTCCGTATATAGATCCGCAGACAGATGAACTCCTTCGTCAATATTATGAGGCTAACTTGCCGATAGATCGCAATGCTAAATCGGCCGGTCTGTCGTACCGTGAGATTTTGAAGAAATATTGGGGCTACGACTCTTTCCGCCCGATGCAGGAGGAGATTATCACGTCTATCGGTTCAGGTAAAGACACGTTGGCTCTTCTTCCGACTGGTGGAGGAAAGAGTATCACTTTCCAAGTGCCAACGATGGCTAAAGATGGAGTCTGCCTTGTCATCACTCCACTTGTATCGCTCATGAAAGACCAGGTGGAGAATCTGCAACGTCTTGGCATCAAGGCTGCGTATATCCATTCTGGAATGGAGCCTAAGCAAGTCTACCGTGTGATAGAAAACGCTTGTTACGACGCTTATAAATTCCTTTATATATCTCCAGAACGTCTTTCTCTCGACTCATTCCGCAACAATCTTTTCCGTATGGATATTTGTATGATTGCTGTGGACGAATCACACTGTATCTCGCAATGGGGTTATGATTTTCGCCCGTCTTATCTGAAAATAAGCGAAATCAGAGATCTGCTTAAGCATACTCCGGTGTTGGCTCTTACGGCGACTGCGACTCCGGAAGTGGTGGATGATATCCAAGAGAAACTGAAGTTTAAGGAGAAGAATGTTTTCCGCAAAACGTTCTTGCGTAAGAATCTCTCTTATCTTGTACGTCAGACTGATGATAAGATAGAATACATCAAACGAATTCTGGATAGCCAACAGGGTCAGGGCTCTTCTATTGTGTATGTGCGTTCCCGTAAGTTGACGGAGGAGGTCGCAGCCCGACTCAATTCCTTAGGTATATCAGCAGAAAGTTACCATGCCGGACTTGAAGCCCGTATCAAAGATGAGAAGCAAAACAAGTGGAAGAATGGAAGCGTACGTGTGATTGTGGCCACAAATGCTTTCGGAATGGGAATTGACAAAGGTGATGTTCGCACCGTCATCCATTATAATCTGCCAGAAAATCTTGAAGCTTATTTCCAGGAGGCAGGACGTGCTGGACGAGATGAGAAGGATTCGTTTGCTATATTGCTTTATGACAATAAGGATTTTGGAGCATTCAGAAAGCATCTGTTGGATGAGTTCCCGTTGAAGGATTATGTCCGTATTGTCTATGATGAGATTTGCCGTTATCTGAATATACCTATTCATGAGGGAGCTGGCTGGAATGCGGAGATTGATTTATGGAAGTTCTGTAAAGAGAGAAATCATAAATATGAGAGGGTAGAGTCGAGTCTGAATATATTGTCTCAGAATGGATATCTTACCTATTCTCCGAATGCCACACGCCCGTCTATATTGATGTTCAATGTGCGACGTGATGATCTGTATAGTGATGATTACGACACTGTGCCTGAATTCTCCAACCGTGTGATGGAGACGGTGATGCGTCTTTATCCAGGTGTTTTTGCCGATTATGTCCATATAGATGAGACGGAGATTGCTCATGAACTTGGTGTGTATGGAGATTCACGACAGCATATCTACAATGCGTTGCAGAATCTTCGTGCGTTTGGCATCATCAAGTATGTGCCTGGCAAACAGGCCACATTTATCGAGTTTCTGGTTAATCGTCAGGAACCGCGGCATGTAGCCATTTCTAAAGAGTCGTATGAGATTCGTAAAGAACGTGCGATATATCGTATGGAAAACATGATACAGTATGTGCGGTATAACACAAAATGCCGTAGCCAGATGCTTCTCCACTATTTCGGAGATGTTGAGGCAAAACCGTGTGGCACTTGCGATGTCTGCCGTGAACTTGGAAAGAAATCACCTGCTGAGATTCAGTCGATGCAGAGAGAAGATTTCCGTACGTCAATCAAACTACGAATACACCTTCGTGAAGGCAACATCAACGAGGCCACTCTCCGCCATATATATCAATTCCGTCTTGCCGATTTTGAAAGAGAATTCGCGGACATGAAGGAAAAAGGAATAATCACAAGTAATGAAGGCGGATGGCTGTATTGTAAATGAGACGTGAATATAATATATGATTTTATTGTCCTTTATTTTGTTGTGCCTTATTAAATATATTTGTTATCTTTGCCATGTCAAAAGACCGTCTACAGAGTTAACGTCACTCTGGAGCCCAACACTTATACTGTGTGGCTAAAAAATGCGTGGTGTAAATGCCACGCTTTTTATTTATCCCCATGATTTACGTAACCATTTATAAAAGTTTTTGCTTTCTGCTTCACTCCTGTTGATTGATATATATTTTCCTCCTTGCACAAGGATAATCTCTGATAATTCGCTATGTTCTTTGAAACAGTTTGTTAAAATAGAAGATATATGTTTATGTGAGAATTTAGGATCTTTTATGTTTAGTAAAAATCTATGGGCTTGAATAATAGCATCGTCTATTTCTTTTTTGAGAGATTTGATACTGGTTATTGATTTTTGTTCCACGTATTTATAAACTTCACCATAACGAACGATAAAATCGGCGGAAGGAATGCCTCTGTAATTTATCACAAACCAAACTTCGTCCGCTTTTTTCAAGATTTTTTCTGCTCCATCTATTAAATTATTAAAATCAAGCTCTTTCTCCGCTCCAGGGCATAAATGGATTTTTTTATTTTTGTTATAGCTGGTAAACTCCAATAATTGGGTGTACTCAATAAGATGATTCTTAAGAACATTGCCTTTTTGTTCAAGAATATTTTCGATTATTTCTCTATCTGTCATTTTTGAGGTTCCCCTTATTTACAACGAACAAACCGCAGTGAATCTGATTTGGGTGGATTTATTGCCTTCAATGATTTCGTTGGTCTGACTTCCGATCTGTTCTCTTCCATCGGTATAAAATAATCCGCTATATTTCGCATAGATCTGTAGACGTGGGGTTATTTTCCATTGTCCAGTCACTCCGATGTGATGGCCTTTACCGTAGAATACAGGCATTGAAAAATAGCCTGTGACGTCTTTTTCGGAGAGATATATCCTGTTCTGGTATTCAGGAGCATTGAAATACGCATATCTGATAGAGATATTTGCCCTTTTATTGCGACGTGATAATGTCAAATCTTGAGCCACGACATATCCCCATCCAAACAGTCTGTTTGCCTCCACAATCGATTTATAGTTGACAGTGGTGTGCCTTTCGTCTTTGTAAGTCAAACGCCATGTGTGCATCTCTTTTTCAAACCCTCGGCTGTTGTTGTCTGTCAATGACTTTGTGTGTTTGCGATATTTTGCTGTCAACTTTCTGTTATATCCCAACTCGATGTCTATGGTCGCCAAACAATCGGATCCGACACTCGGCTCGTTGACTTGATATTTCAGCCAATCGGATCTATAAACGTCAATATATCCTCTCAGGTGTATGTGGGGATAAGGAAGCAAATCTGCTCCAATAAACATTCCCCGTTCATTCTGGTTTCTACTGTTCTCGCCGAAAGCGTTGGCGAAATCCGCATTATATTCTGGCGTGTAGTGCCGTTGCACCAAAGAAAATGACATTCTACTGTTGGCGTGAATCTGTGCATGGTTGACCATGGCATATCCCTCGTCGGCAGATTTAGCGAACTCTCCACATAACTGGATGCTCCTGATTTTCACTTTGTAGTCCACACTGGCATCGTAGTTGTCTTTGCGGTTACGGGTACGAAATATATTGTATGGTTGTGAATTTGGAATGAGAATATGATTGTATTTATAGTATATCCCGGTAGCCCCTACACTCCATCTCTTCTGCTTCCATTTTATGTTTCCTCCAAACACTTTACGTTCTGCATTCTTCCGTTTGGCAAGTTCTGCCTTTGTACGGTGATATCCGTCTGTTTTCAGACTGGTGATACTGGATGAGTCGGACAAGTTAGCGTCTACTTTTTGAATTGCAAAAAAAGGAGATAATTGAAGTTTGGTTATAGGAGAGATCATGGCTCCTCCTCCTCTGTGAAATCCGTATTCGGAAGTAGAAGAGTGTCGAGTCACCCCTTCGTAGGATAATATATCTCCGTTGATGCAATTTGACTTGCCTAGATTGTAACCTCCGATCACAAGTCCTTGTGCGAAAGACGCGTGATAGTCTCCAACGATGATTTTAGCAAACATTTTGATGTTTCGCAATTCAACGCTAGCCGACGTATAGTCAGTCATTCCGTCGTTGGTGCAGAAGAATCGTTCCCCGGCGTCTTCTTCCATACTGAAATTCATGAACATTTTTGAGCCAGCTGTCACTTTCAATTTGATATATGTTTGCCATGGATTGCCAAGATATGGATTTTTCGCGTCGCTTTTATATCCTGATTTGTCAGGGAAAATTCGCCCTGCAAAAGTGGTTAATGAAGCATGAATCTGGTTGAAACTGTCATCCCGTTTCACGCTGTCACAGTCTCTTATGTATGCATATTGTTTGAGAAAATCCAACTCTTTCTCACTAATTCCATCGCAATTTTTTAATTCGTATATTGAATAGAATCGACGGTACAATTCTCTATGACGCAAGATGCTGTTGATCGCATTTGGTCCAAGCAGAGGAATCTTTTTAAGGAATGCCTCATCTACAGTGTTTAATTCTATTCCGTTGGCCAATAGTTCTGTGATCTCATCAGCTATCTGTTCCACGTCTACCTCTGTCTCATCATCTGCATTTTCTAATTCTTCCATATAATTCAGGATGATGCTGTCTTCGTTGGCAAAAACGACTGCATAAAGCAAACAGAACAATATAGTCAAACTATTTCGCATAACTCTTTTTGTTTTGGATTTTCCATTTTAATCCCAATGACATACGTGTGCCAAGGGAACTGCAATAATCGGCCGCATAAGAAAAGTTGAAGCAATCAATGTCCAATCCAAATCCTGCCGACGGACGGATCGACATCAGACTCGCACCACAACGTAGACTGAATTTTTCGATATTGTAGCTGAACCCCATTCTCCCGATGAACTCATTTTTTTCGACTCCTATTTCTGTTGCCCAATCAACATAGGAATTGATGGTTAGATTGTAGGCAACGAATGCCGAATATACAAACTCATTTTTTTCATGAGTCTTAGGCTCATTCCTGATTTCAGCGTAGCAAGCCAGGAGATTGTCTTCTGCGAAATAGCTATAAAAACCAGGAGACACACTGAATCCAGACATTCCATCTTCTGTTCCGACATGGTGATGAAGCAGGTATGCTGCTGAAATTCCAGCACTCATACGTGGTGTGAACATACGGGCCAAAGAGGCTTTTGCAGAGATGTCGTTATAGTCGGAATAGCCGAAAACAGACAGTGTGTAGCTATGAGTCAGGTTTGCTTTCGGAAAAGATATGTGGATTATGGTTTCTCCCAATTCAGACAGGAAGAAACTGTTGTGGTAGCCCAAACAAACTTCTGTCTGTTCGAGCGACGCGGAAAATGAGCAGTTTGTGTGGTAATCGTCGTAAACTGATACTGATCCCATTGCCTGTGAATGTGTGCTTTTCTCTTGTGAAACTGCTACTAATGAAAACATGAAAAGCACAGCGACTAAATAATATTTCATGCAATTGCGTTGATAAAACGCTTATCTTTTATAATAAACAGAATGGATCTGTTGTCAATAAAACGAACTGTTCCAATGCTGTGTTTGGAACAATTCGTATTACATTCTTGATTTCTAAATTCTATTAATGAAAGAAATGGTGTCTTTACGCGAGCAAGGCATTAAGTTCTTCATCGGAAATCTTCAGACGGTTTGCAATCTCAGAAAATGGCATGCCGCTTTCAATAAGCATTTTGATTGTCGAAATCATCCCTTCTTTCTTACCTTCTTCCATTCCCTCTTTTCTGCCGACCTCAACACCTCTTTCATATCCATGCTCCTCCATGTCCATTTCGTCGGCAAGTATCTTCATGCTTGCTTCGTAAATTTTGTATTCTTCCTCGGAAAGGGCACCAATCTTTGCCTTTTCTATAAGCCGAAGAAGTCCTTCGTCTGCTCGGTCGTATACTGATGGGTCGATATTTTCCATACGTCCTAAATTTTTGAAGAAGTCAAACCAAATGTCTCTTGTGGTTATGTTGTTGACATCCAAAGAGAACTTGGGCAAAGATACAAAATATTTCCGATGTCTGTCCCAAAATAAATCTCCTGTGTCGAGATCACACTCTCCAGTGCGTGTCACGACCTTGTCGATGCCAGCCATCGTCTCTCCCATGATGAAGATTCCGATGATCTTTGAAATGTCTTCTTCCATTTTTATCCACTTTAGGCCTTTGCTGATTTTGTTGTCCATGAGCTTGTAGACGTAGAAGTTGGCACGTGTCTTGAAAAATTTCTGGCAAGAGTTCTGCATCTCGATCATAATTGTGTCCCTTTTGTTAGTGGTGCATAGAAGGTCGAACGTCACGCCTCTCTTGCTCTTTAATGAGGCTGGCATCTCCACATTTTCAAACTTTACACTTGTGATTGTGTCCTCGTCTCCTTCCAGAATGGCATTTAGAAAGGATTTCATTATGATTTCGTCGGACAAACAATATTTGAATCCGAAATCACACCTCAAATCAATGTATGTTCCCATTGGTTATTTGTTAATGTTTTTTTTGTACTATGTCTAATCATAAATTGACTAAACGATTTCGAATGCAAATATATGGATGCTTTTTTAATTATGCAACGTCTCTTTCAGTTTTTATAAATGAAACAGTCACCTTGGCTATATTTAACCAAGGTGACTGTTTGCTTATTTCATTCCTATAGTGGAGACTCTTTAGTGATTCAAAAGAGAATACCACATAGTTGTGCTAACTTTCTTATTTTAATTTGAATGTGATTCCGGCTT
>CAMJFV010000029.1 GCA_946405045.1 uncultured Bacteroidales bacterium
ATAGATGCGAACAATGCTAGTAATAAAGTTTTTTTCATATCATCTAGTTTTAATAAATATATCCCGACAAAACACAAAAGGAGACATTTGTCAATAATAGCATCGAAAATATCCCACTTGATATATATGTCAAATATACCTAAACAAAATAAAACATAGCTTACGTTATCTTTATTGTAACAACAATGTCACATTCAGAAGGTCGTTTTTTAATTTTCTGACAATAAGCAAAACTTTAATTAAAAGACTGTTTTAATATAAAATTTGGTTATAGAGTTTAGGTTTATTAAGGGCATACGTTTGATAGATATTAGTTCTAACCTCTTCTCAATAGTGCGAGGCTAAGGCGAGCACATATAAATAAAATAACTGCTTGTTCTTACAAACTCGTAAATGTGGTGTGGTTAGGGAACCTTCATTATACAGTTGCGAGATGAACTTATAACAAAATATTTTTAGCAACTTTAAACAACATCTAAACAAACAACAAGACATAAAAAAAGAGGAGGAGCAAATTGCTCCTCCTCCGTGGATTTTATAAGAAATCTAATTATTCAGATTACTTAACAACCAACTTCTGAGTGCTAACAGCGCCGTTAGACTTAACAACTACAGTGTAAACACCTGCTGCCAAAGCTTTCTTGATTGTAGCAGAACCCTCAATATCCTGAGAGAATACAACCTGACCAGCAACGTTAACAACCTCTACATTAGCCTCAACATTCTCAGCAAGAGCTACAGTGAACTCACCTGATGTTGGGTTAGGATAGATAGAGAATACCTGCTCAGCTGAAGGATTTGATACAGAAGTGATAGGGTCGTTTGGCTCAAGATCACCTACGAACTCGAATGTCAATGGACCAACACCACCTGCATTACCAACGAAAGTAAAGATGATCTCATTCTCACCTGCCTTAGGGAATGCACACAAAATCTCATCATAACGATCGCTCATAGCATCCTGTACTGCCCAACAGTTCCATGGCTCAGAAGTCTTAGCACTAGGATCAGCACATGAAGTAGTCTTAGCAAAACCAAAAGTATTAACTAAATCTGGATTACTCTTTTCATCTGGAACACGAAGGTGATTTCCATGAACTGAAGTGATAGAGATTTCACCCTCATCTAGTTTAGGATCATACTCAGCACCGATAACACCACCGATCTTGTAGTAACCTGGTTTTTCAACATCTACTGTAAACTTGATCCACTCACCAGCTTCAACCCATCCAAGATTCTGGTAACCAGCGTTCTTGTAAAGAGTACCCAAACAGCTTGCACCTGAGATATCAACACCTTCATCTGGACGACGTGATCCTGCAGTACCTGAATACATACGACCACCATTCAAAGATCTGTATGTTGGTTTGTCGTCGTTATTACCATCCTTCCACTCTGTATTGATCTTCTCATCCCAATCAACAACCTTACCGTCTTTTACAGTAGAGTAAGGGAAATTCTTCGTTAACCACTGCATCTCTACAGCCAATGAGAATACGTCAACTTCCTCATTCTTTCCTACCTTGTAGTCAAGAACAACGCCATCCTCATCTTTCTCCCAAGCTCCACCATTACCATCATGGTAAGCTAGACCTTCACCACCATAGTTGTAAGCATCCCAATGGAAACCATTAGCAGCATCAGTAGGGATCTTATTCAACTCTTCGAATGGACCTTCTTCAGGAAGTGGTCTTGGCTCGATTTTTCTACCACCAGACATCAAACCAGATACATACTCTCCGAATAGAGTCTGACCATCATCAGCTTTGTACTGAGACAAGTTCTGCTCTGTACATGTTCCTGTAAAGAAAGAAGAAGCCTCGTTCTTCTTACCCCAGTTCCAAATACACCAGCTGACAAGCTGAGGAGTGTTATCTTTTCCACAAGCGTAGATGAAGTCATCTGCATTCTGCTTACAGAAAGGACCATTACCATCAAACTTCACAGCAGACCACTCTGATACGAACACTGGAATTGAACCCTGTGCTGAACGGAAGTCGCCCAACAAAGAGTAGTGAGAACAAGAATAGTAGTGGAATGAATACAATACATTCTCCTTGTACTTAGAGATAGGATTTGAAACTGGCTCCAAAATCTTCTGACACCAGTCGTTAGTACCAACGATAATCATAGCGTTAGGCTGGTTAGCTGTGATTACAGGGATAACCTGCTCAGCATAGCTCTTGATTGTATTCCAACCATCACACTTAGGCTCATTACACAACTCGTACAATACGTGGCTGTAACCCTTCTCCTTTGCATAAGCAGAAATTTCGCTGAAGAAATCCTTTGAGTCATTTACCTGCATCAATGGGTTACCCTGCTTTCCGTTTGTCTCTAGAGTATGCCAGTCAACCAAAACATACATACCAGCTGCATAAGCATCATCGATGTATCCCTTAACCTTTTGCTTAGTCACATCCTTGTTTTTCAAGTATGAGCCACCGTCATTGTCATCATCGATGTACATAGCCAAACGTACGATGTTAGCACCATAGTGCTTCATCAACTCCCACTGAGCCTTACCTAGACATCCGTTAACATCACCAAAGTGTAGAGAGAATGTAGACCAACCCTTCAACTGGATTGCTTCACCAGAAGCTGAAGAAAGCTGATTTCCAACCAACTTCAACTGGCCCCACTTCTCAATGTAGTTCGTATTATCGAACGATTCTTGAGCGTTAGCAGCCAACGCCATAGACGCAACTGCCGCAAGTGATAAAATTTTTTTCATCTTCCTTTTATTTAGATAAATTTGTTTTGTTTTTCTATACCGTTTTGATAAGTGAGATATACTATAAATAGCATAAGTACCCTTTCATCATTGTTTTCTGACTGCAAATATGCATCTTATTTTTCTAACAAAAAACAAATTTCACCTTTTTAATACTTCGACATACATTTTAACATTAGACAAGCAGAACACAACAAAACACGTAATTAACTATAATACAACAAATTAAGCACATCATACATTTTAACATTTATTCACAGAAGTGCTAAAAAACATATTTTTTGTAAAAAAATATCATTTTTATGTTGCAGAATATAAAAATAGTGTTACCTTTGCATTGTGTTTTTCATGGTATTAGATTTAAGGTTGGAAGATTGGAAGTCGAGAGGCTTCCTTCTTTTTTTGTTTTAGTCCCCATTTTACTAGGTTCTTTAAACATTAACGACTGCAAAATCCATAAGGGGAAATGTCTTTCAATAAAACCTATTAACTCATACATCCTAATTAATTTCCAATTGATTCAAGGAGGTTCTAAAGCCATCTGGGACAATTGTTTGCCGAGGTCTGATATATCAACCATTCCCAAATAGAAACTAACTCATGATTCATAAAGCATAATTGTCAGAAATCAAACAGTGACTTCTTTATTCATTCTACGTAGAGACACGATCACGTCACTATAAACCTTTCCAATTAAACCGATAGGGATTTGACACATATAAAAAAATAGGGATGCTGAATCAGCACCCCTATTCTTTTATAGATGATCTCAGTTTTATTTCTTAGAAGTTTTTGGAGTCTTTGTCACAACAATAACCTCAGCTCTACGGTTCTGAGAACGGCCAACAGAAGTTCTGTTTGAGATTACAGGTTTTGTTTCACCAAATCCTCTTGCAACAACACGACTGTCATCAATTCCCTTGTTAGTCAACACTCTCTTAACTGCATTAGCACGTTTAACTGACAATGCCAAGTTCTTTTCGTTTGTACAGTCAGAATCTGTATGACCAAGGATAATAACAGATGTGTTAGGCTTATTCTTCAAGATGTTGTAAATCTTGTTTATCTCTGGCAACATACGATTTCTTACGATAGCCATACTTGAATCGAACAAGATATTGCAAGTTGGAGACTCAAACACCTCGTATTCTACACCGTTCTCAGTAATAGTATAGTGCTTAGCCTGTGGACGGTTTGCAGCATACTCTTCTGGCGTCAAATCGTTGTTTCTGTCTGCAATCATACTGTTGTCATAAACCTTAGCTGGTTTTGCAGCTGGTGTCTTAGCTGGCTTAGACGCTGGAGTAGCAGCTGGTTTTGCAGCTGGTTTAGAAGTGTTATTAGCTACAGGCTTAACCTCTTCCTTAACAACTGGTTTTGCCTCATTCTTAACCTCAGCAGGAGCTGCGACAGGAGCAGCACTATCAACAGAAGCTAATGGACAACCATTTTCGTCAACCTTAGTATCAAGAGGAGTGTCTGGACACTTGTCAAGATAATCAGGAACTCCATCCTTATCTGAATCCTTAGGACATCCATTTGCATCTACAGGGGCACCAATTGGAGTCGAGCCACACTTGTCAAGGTAATCAGGAACTCCGTCGCCATCAGAATCAGAAGGGCAACCGAATTCATCAACCAAACCACCTGTGTTTGGATTATGACACTGATCCTTGTAGTCAGGAACACCATCACCATCTGAGTCAAGAGGGCAACCCTTCTCGTCAACTTTCTTACCTGACAAAGAATCGTGGCACTGATCCATATAATCAGGAACACCGTCGCCATCAGAATCCTTAGGACATCCGTTAGCATCAACCTCAATTCCTTCAGGTGTGTCATTACACTTGTCATTCAAATCAGAAACGCCATCCTTATCTGAATCCAACCATGACAATCTTCCCTTATCCTCTCTTTCCTTATCACGAATCAAGAAATTAAGTCCCATAGCGAAATTAGCTGCACGTGTACGTGATGGGATCGCCTTTCCACCACCTTTAGCGTAGCGCAAAGGAATCTGATCAGCAGCCAAGAACAAGTTAACTGGTCCTAGATTCAAGTTAACACCCAAACCAATATTGCTGAACATACCATTAGTGACCGTATATGATGCAGTTGCCTCTACGATTCTGCTTGGACGATAATTGTATGCAAGCATAAACTCCTCAGATGCACAACCACGTAGGAAATATGTCTTAGATAATGCACCTACTGACATCTTGTTCTCGAAGAACGAGTATTCTACACCTAACAAAGCTTTAGCTGTAAGCATAGAGTTGTATCCTTCGCTCTCGTCTACCACATACATATTATCAAGCATCTCTTGATATGGATCCCATAGATCAGCGGAATCACGATCATGAATCTCATCCATGTCGTATTTCAATCCATTGTAGATAAAATCGCCTTCTTTCTTGACCTTATGCAACTCCTTACTATAGTGGACAAAACCAAGATCAAGGACACTAGCAGACAACTTAATACTTTTGATTGGACTGTAAGTCACACCAAAATCAAGAGCAATACCTGCACCTTTTGACTTCGCGAAATCACCTCCTTTAAGGTCATCGCTGAAATCAACAGAGTCGATTTTACCTTCTTCATCCTGATATATTTCAAGACCTGGCATAGAGGCATCAATCTCGCCGTCTCCTGTAAATCTCCACTCATCTTTAGAGACATACAAATCCATATCCTTGAAATCTGTACGATAACCTGCGTGAGGTATCAAATATTTAAGTTTCGCACCTACTTGGAAATTCTCTGAAAATGCATAGCTATAACCAAAAGCAAGTTCAGAATAGCAATTCATTGTAGACGAGAATTTGCCCAAACCGAAAGAATACTCTGATTCAGAGTTGTTTTCCTCAGACATCAAAGCTGCTCTAAATAGCTCGCGAGGCAGGATAGTGTTCATCTCCATTCTATTCGCCAATGAGAACGAAACGTAAGATTTCTCTTTTATTCTCATTCCGAAGTTCAAAAGCTGGACATTATAATCAGCGAATATTCTGTCACGAGGGCTGATCTTATTCATGACGTTGCGAATCTCATTCTTTGCCTCTGGATGCAAGAACAATACAGTTGTGTTTTTGCCATCAACTGTGCGAGGCACGTATATGTCTTCAAACGCAAGCTTGCTATTACCAGCATTTACTGAGACTAGAGACAAGCCTGGCATTCCAATGTACATTTTGTCTGTAGGCTGGAATGAAGGATTAAAATTATGAATCAACGGATTCTGATCCATAAAATATAGTGTTGACGGCATTTGTGCAAATGCTGATGACACCGTCACCAATATTGTCGATACGACAGATATAATTTTTTTCATTGTCTTAGTCTATTATTTTTCTTTATTAGAAATATTCGCTTTCAAATGGCTGTAAACCTTTGCCTTCATACCACAGTCTTTTGTCAAGAAAACTCCATCGACAGATCCTTTAGGAACCTTGATTCTGTATGTAAAATCAACTGCATTGATTTTCTTGATATCCTCAACCATATCATCAGAAACGACTATCTTCTTCTTAGATGGAGTTGATTTTGAAACATAACCATTTTCAACTTTGGCTGCTGGGATTTTTACAGTCTGGTCAAGTTTCTTGTTGTCAAGATGAGTAAGAACGACGTTTCCATTTACAGAATCAGCCTTGCAGAACTTAGCAGTAACTGTACCCTCAAGAGGCAATGCATTTTCAAACTCGATGAATAGTTCGACATCGTCAAATTTGAAGTTTCCTTCCTGATAGTCTGTCACATCCTTGACAATATCAATTCCATCCACAGTATCTCTGATTGTAATATAGCTAGAGTCTCCGATATGTAGAGGGACATTAGCTTCAATATTCAAATCCACATAAGTGGAATCAAGTAGGAAATATGAATTACCACTTTTAGGATCTGCATCAATCTTTATTCCACATCTTACTGACACCGAATCTGGCAAATAGCTGAAAATTTCATCCAGGCTACCATTAATCTTATCAAATTCAGCCTCAAAAGCTGTTGTTGGATGGTTTTCATCAGTTGAATGTTTGAATTCAAAATTATATGATTTTGACTCATAAGAAGAACCCTTAAAGAAAATAGCCTCTACAGAATCTTTCTTAGACGCCTTGTTTGTCTTATGTTTTCCGACAAGACGCTTAACCGAACAAGCCAATGGTATTCCGCTATTTGACACTCCTGTAATCTTCAACTTAGGATCAACCACATTCAACTTGAAATCAAGATGATCATCAAATAGATTTACATAGAAATCTGTATATTCGATCTGCTCAACATTCGACTTGAATGATCCCTTTATCTTGTGATAGCTCAATTTTGTCTCCTCCATCACAACTTTGATTTTCACATTCGTGCTTGTAAGAGGCACTGGCTGACCTTTATATTTATCTGTCAAACCTATTTCACAAGTCACAACATATCCATTTTCAGGGAATTTGAGTATTTGATCTGACATATCAAGAACAATTGCTCCCGTGTTTTTATCCCATGGACGAAGCTCTTTATAAGGAATACTAACGCTCTTTATCATTAGGGCTTCTGAATCAAAAGCATCACTTTCAAGATGGAATTTCAACAAACCATTTTTTATCTGTATCTCATCAATTTTTCCTGAGCCTGACTTATCATCAATGTTCAGATTAATCGGAACTTCTATAAAAAACTTTGCATCACCAGGAATAGCATTGTTAGATATAGCGACAAGTTTTTCCAATACTAGGTCATGTTCAAAAGTGGTTTCCTTAAAACTCACTTCTATAGGTTTGACCATAACACGATTCACTGTGTCAAACTTGAATGTCAACACACCATCAGATTCCTCTGAGATATAGTCAGTCTTAAACTCACTTAAGATATCCTTCAACTTGACCTCAGAACTAGCAATTGGTAGATATTCATTTAGACCGATTCTGAAATCATTGGAAATATTATCCAAATCGTAGGAATCATCTGTACAGCTCGAAAATGCAGCTGTCATTAAGGCTAAAGCCAATAATTGTTTTTTCATTATATTACAGTCTTTTTTTTATCACAAAACTATTTTTTTACAAAATTAGACAAATAAACCCTAAAAACAATACTTTTAGGCATACTTTATTCACATTTATTGTAAATAAATACATTTTCGCATCATTTCAATATAAATAAAAAGGAATACGTTACCTTATGTAACGCATTCCCTATTATAATCTATCAAAAAAACTATTTTTTACCGTGCAGGCGTTTGAACACATACTTGCCACTCTCTGTAAGGATTTCTGGATCCATTGGAGAAATCTTTCCAGTATTCCAATTCAACGCTCCACAAACACCACCTTCTGCACTGAAGCTCCAGTTACACCAGCTGACCAGCTGCTCTCCAGTATTTCCTCCGTCTAGAATATCCATCCAAATATCTGTCAAGTCAGGACGGAACTCATGCCATCCGCTTGCCTCTGTTGTTCCCCATTCAGTGACGAAAATCGGAAGTTGCTCTAGGACTGACTTTTCACCTTTCTCAGGATCGCCCTTCGCCATTTTCTTATAGAAATCGTCCGGTCTATGATTTCCCGGCTGATCCGCCAATCGTCCGTCATTATGTGTAGCGGAATAGAAATGGAATGTGTACATCACATTTTCATACAAATTTCCATTTTTGTCTGCAACTTCGTTTCCTAGAACCAATTCTGGACATGAACTCCACCAAGGTGTACCACAAACTACGATAACATCTTTATCGTTGGAACGGATAATTTCAAGCATCTCTTCACAATAAGGCTTGATCTGTGTCGTCCAGTCGACTCCAGGACCTCCTTCATAATGCCAGTTTGGCTCGTTGCAAACCTCATATATAATATGTTTCATGTTTGCATAGCGACGTGAGCAATATGTAAAGAAGTCTCCAGCTAAGTCCCGGCCGTTTGTAGGATGGCAACGATACTGTGGTGCATTTGGATTTCCTGGCTTGTGAACATGCCAGTCGATCAATAGATATATACCATTTTCAGCAGTCCACTTAACCACCTTCTCCAAGATTTCATTTCTGAATTGAGGATTATAAGCATATCCACCTTCTTCGTCAACATACAATGCATAACGGAAGACACTGCAGTTCCATTCGTTTCTCAAAGCCTTGATATTACGAGCTGTGACATTGGCAACACCAGCCCACTGCAAACCATGAGTACTCATTCCCTTAAGCTGTACAGGATTACCTTTGGAATCACACATGCAACGTACACCCTTGGCATTTGGAGCCACTTTCAATTTACCCCATTTTGCAACAGGTGATCCTGCAGGATATTCATACGCTGGCAATGCCTCTACATTGCTGCTAAGCGAGTCTATATATCCCTTTTTAACGACATAATTCATTGCTGAATCTGCCTTTGCCGCTGCAGCCGCATCTGTGCTTGCTTCTGCACCCGTATTGTCATCTGTTCCCTCTACTGGCTTATTGCTGTTGGCACACCCTAATAATGCCATAGAGAGTAGCATTCCGAAGAATAGTTTTTTTGCCATTATTTTATTTTATTTGTTTCATTTTTAAGTGATCGTAGACATATTTTCCACTTTCTGTCAATATCTCTGGATCAAGTGGTGAAATTTTTCCAGTGTTCCATTTCAATGCGCCACAAACACCACCTTCTGCACTGAAACTCCAGTTACACCAGCTCACCAACTGATTGCCATCATTGTCGCCATCAAAGATTTCAAGCCACATGTCCGACAAATCAGGACGGAAATTTGTCCAACCACCAGCATCGGTAGTGCCCCATTCCGTCACAAAAACAGGAAGAGTATTCAAAATTGCAGGGATTCCTTTTTCTGGATCTCCCTTTTGAAAACGTTTCATAAAATTGATTCCATGGAATGTCGTTGGAGTGTCAATGTCTCTTCCATCGTTATGACTCGCCGCATAAACGTGGAATGTATACATCACATTCTCATACGGAACACCATTCTCATCAGTCACCTCATGTCCAATCACATCCTGTGTATCCTGGCTCCATGACGGTGTACCGCACAATGCCACTACATCTTTGTCGTATGTCCTGACAATTCGTAGCATATCCTCACAATAATCCTTGATTACACCGACCCATGGAATTTTTTCTCCATTATCAATGTTCGGCTCATTGCAAAGTTCATACAATATATGTTTCTGATTCTGGAATCGTCTTGCACAATAAGTGAAGAAATCTCCCGCCAAATCCATTCCATTCATAGGATGGCAACGGTATTCTGGTGCCTGCGGACTTGCTGGAGCCAACACATGCCAGTCTATCACTAGATACATGCCACACTCAGCCGTCCATCTTACGACATTCTCCAACATTGTCTGACGAAATGTAGGGTTGTAGGCATAACCTCCTTCATAGTCGACATAAAGAGCGAGACGGAACACACTGCATCCCCACTCCTCTTTCAATGCTTTGATATTGCATTCTGTCACGTTGGCAACGCCCGCCCACTGCAAACCATGTGTGGAAAATCCTTTTAGCTGGACAGGCTCTCCCGTCTCACTGCAAAGACAACGCACACCTTTTGCATTCTTGGCAACTTTAAGTTTGCCCCACTTGCCGACTGGTGAATTATCCGGATAAGAGTAAGCAGACAAGACATCTACATTGATGCTCGCGTCATCAATGTAACCTATTTTTACGATATCTTTCTCAAATCTAGCCACTTACGTCCCTTTTTAATCCGTCCTAAATAATATATGCCCTTCTATTTTCGGTATAAAAAACACATACCAATCGGCAAATAATTCAAAATTTCGACAAAATTATAAATTTTTAGAATAACTATTCAAATTTATTAGAGGTAATTCTAAAAAAATTATGGAAAAAAAATCAACAATTAGTATTCTAACAAAACCGACATAAAAAAAGAGAGGCTGCCTTATCACAAGGTTGCCTCGCCATTAGTAAATCACTTATCAAAAATATAGCTTGTTTTGTAAAAGCCTCTATTTTATGAAATAGTATGAAAATATTTAAATCCAATACAAAGATATAATTCTTTTCATATATTGCAAAAATTAGTTATCAACATTGCCCAAATTAACATTCAGATATACTTTCTGATAGCACGACGTGCCCTCTTTGGTGACATGAAAATCTAGAGATGCTCCAAAACTTACATATCTGTTTTCTACAATTGGAGAGTATACCGATGTCTTGGAATAGACGCTCGACTGATAATGAGGATCTCCCATATTCAACAATGAGCCATACATAGGATAAAGAGGGAACTGTCTGTCGCCCACATATAAAGTCTCTTTGACACCTATCTTTTTCCATTGCAAAGTGAAATCGGCGAGTAATCCTCCGTCTACCTCCCAATCTCCTATGGCCCTGCATCTGTCGAAACTTACAGCATAGCCAGCCCTAATTCTAAATATATCAAATACAGTTTTATCGCTAAAATCCCATCCGATATAAGGATATACAAACATGTCGTCGTTGACGCCCTCTCCTTCTGGAGCCGGATTACGTTTTGCAAGATGATTCAACTGCGCATTTCCTCCAATGAAAAATGGAGAAATACCACGTAGATATCGATCAAAGTATTTTCGCACATTGTAGTTCACATTGAATGCTTCTCTCTGATCAGCACTTTGTAAACTTCGCCAATCAAGCGATATTTCATGGAAAACCAAATTGTTTTTCGTACATTGCAAAAGGATTCCACGAATATTAGGATTGTAATAATCCATAGAATCGCTCCATAATATTTCAGGAAGACGGTAGGATAGTCGACGTGGAATCATACCAAACGAAACACTCCAAACTTTGAAATCAGGAGTGTTTGTTCCATCTATTCTTAAAACTGAAGAGTCCCTTTTCTCTTCTTTAACCACCTTATGCGAAAAAGTATAATAAGCTGTAGGGATAAACTTATTTTCCTTATACCCGATTCCTATCGGCTGGATATAATGAGTTCCCGCCATAAGTTTATGCTCACCAAGAAATTTCACTCCAATGGATGGAGAAAGACGGGAGAAAAATATCGTCTGTTGAGGTGAATAGGTTTGGTCACCCTCACGATTATCAAAAACAGTATTCGCGTCGACTCCCCAAAGAAACTCATAATCTTTAGAGAACATGGCATTTGAATAAAACGCCAGAAGCAAAAACGCAAAAAATCTTAACACCTTCATTTTTTCTTTTTTTTTGCAAAAATAGTTTTTTCCCATTTTTTCACTGAAGTATGGCACGACAAAAAATAAATCAGACAGAAAAATCTTAAAAATTTCTTAAATTTAGGTTTCACGCGTTTCTCCTTTTAACAAAGCTAGGCAGATCTTAAAAAAGTTACAATTTGTAGACAAAAACAGTCAATTCAACATAAAAATAGCAAAAAAACAATCATAAATATATTAGATTGTTAAAGAAAAAAACAATCGTGATCAGATGACATAAGATAATAATCGATCATTTTTAGAGGTGAAAGCAAAAAAAAATGTATAAAGTGTTAAAAAAGTTTAATTTTCCTTTGGAGTTAAACAAAAAAGGTATACCTTTGTATTAGAAAACAAAACAGGTAGATTTTTTCATAATTAAGGTTTAGGTTAAATTAGAACGGAGGGGGCTGCGAAGTTCCCTTCTTTTGATTTAAAAATCTAATTTCTGACTTTTTCATAAGCCTCATTAATTTTCGCCATTAAAGTTTCACACTCATTCACACGACCAGCATTTTTAGGCAGATCAGGATGATGTTGTAATGCCAGATTATGGTATGCACGTTTGATCTCATCATCAGTAGCGGTCTCTTCCAAACCAAGTATCTCATAAAATGGTTTCAAATAGGAGACGGTGCGGTCTTGTTTAGAAACATTGCTTCTATATTCTGATTCATCAAATTCTGTACGCAAAGGAGAATATCTGTTTTTATAAAATTCAATATAGTATTTATTGAACCCCCATTGCATCATAATATTCATCAACAAATTCCACTCATCATTGCGGATTCCGTCCTGCACAATCGCAAGCTTGAAAAGAAGATCCAATAAAGGTTTCTTCTCAGACAGAGGTCTCTTTCGCCAATACTTATCAA
>CAMJFV010000030.1 GCA_946405045.1 uncultured Bacteroidales bacterium
AGCATGCATGCCTCTCACGCATGAAACTCGGGTTCAAATCCCGGATCCGCTACTAGAAAGAAAATAGACAGCAGACTTTGCTCGAAAGAGATTTAGAAGCAGTCAGCATGGCGGATTAATGTAGTGGCCTAGCATGCATGCCTCTCACGCATGAAACTCGGGTTCAAATCCCGGATCCGCTACTAAGAAGGTTTCTCAGAAATGGGAAGCCTTTTTTGTTTTACTGATATGCAAATCCATTTGAAAAACTTCTGATTTTTGGTCTGTAAGTCGAATTCTACTATTATATAAGTGATTGCTGGTGCTTTTTGTGTGAAGGATGCTCTTTTTTTGCGCTTTTTACGGCCGTGTGGAGAAAGAAAACAAATTGTACGTCCGGAACCTTGCCCGTCGGTGGTAGATGTCTAAAATCCGTGTTTTTTTCGGTTTGCTTGATGTTTTGGAAACTTTTGTTTTTAGATTATATAAAAAAATAGGGAATATCGTTTTGATATTCCCTATTTGTTTTTAGATTATATAAAAAAATAGGGAATATCGTTTTGATATTCCCTATTTCATTTGTTGATATGTGAGTTTGACTTACTTCACAATGATCTTGTAAGCTTTACCGTCAACTTTCACAATGTAGATTCCCTTGTGTAGGTTGATAGCTCCAGGTTTGCCTGAGTAGACAGTCGCACCGCTTAGATTGATTACTTTTACAGTATCATTCTTGACTCCGTTTACGATCAAGCTTCCATCTTTGTAGAATACAGAGACAGCCTTGTTTGCTACGTTTGAAACACCTGCATAGCTTGAAGGTGAATCATAGACAGTGATGGTCGAAGTAGACTCGTTTTCTTTACCAGTGTATGGATTTACCCAAACATACTTGATGTCGGTCTTACCTACAGATAGCTCAATTGTGGCAGGAAGCTCAACTTCCTCTCCATCGATTATAGCCCATGCAACTGCTTCTTGGTTTGTGATGACTGACTTCTTAAGACTGTCGTTCTTCGCAATATACTTGATTGCTAAAGATTCAAGTTTTACATTTGCCTTGCCTGTCAACGAATCAGCTACCACACGTATTGCGTTGATTTTAGGATCTACTTCCTCAATATATACAGGTGCTATGCCTGGCCAACACTGAACCAAAATTCTGCTTGAATTGCCCGCTTCGTCTGTGGCTATGACTGGGATTTCGCAACTTTTAGCTCCATTCTTGGCGGCGTTAATTACAGTCTTTATTATCTCATCAAAATCGTTTTCTGGCAATTTGATTGTTTGGATATATCCGTCTACTAAGTCATAGATTCCATCAATAACTTTAATCTCTGATTCTGTAGTGTATCCATCCAGACCGTTGCCTGTGACATCTACGTCCATCGCGATTGCCGCAATGCTTGTTTCTTTAAGGGCAAATGGTCCTTCTGGATCAATGAATGTGTTTGTTGATGGACCTCCGTCTTTGATTTCCAAAGAACCATAGACAAACTTAGTAGGCTCTCCTATTACTGTATTAATATTATAGGTGTTTATCTCAAAAATATTAAGATTAATGTCCACATCTTTCAAATATACAGTCTGACCTTTGACAGTTATATATGCTTCTGCTTTATTGGCATTATGCAATTTAGTGTATACCCAAGGTCCAAATCCGATTCCATCTTCAATAGCAGTCACATAATCTTTGATCAACAGTGTCATTGGCTGGTCTACAATCGAGTAATGGATATTCTCGATTAATATGCCATCTGCGTTAATGTAGATTTGAGAGTCTAAAACAAATGCAGAATCTGATTGAATTTTGAAACTGTTTGTTTTTGTGTACTCCAGAATCTTGTCTTCAATAACCACACCTTCAGCTGCCGTTCCTAACACTACAGTGATTTTGTAATTCAGATTGACAAGTGGCATGTCAAGAGTAATGTCGATTGTTCCGTCGATTTTACCATCGCCATACAAAATAATGGCGGCTTCTGCTGGCACGTACATGTTGTATTTGTCAACATACATGTTTGTCTTGCCATGAACAATTATTGAGCTTCCGTCATCAGCTTTACTTTGCTCATATGTAAGGTCTTCGAGCACCATTCTTTGTTTTAAAGACAATTTGGCAACAGATATCTCAAAGTCTGTCATTGTGAATGATGCTTTTCTTTGGTACAATCTTATGCCTACCGCAGACGAGTCGTTGTTTGTCTTTGTTGTGTCATTACCTTTTCCCAAATCAACTACTTTGTTGTAGAATGGAACATCATCAAACTCCAATTCTTTAGTCACAATAGTATCTACATCCACAACTTTTGTAAGTGTGAAGTCACATGATGCAGATAATGATATGGGACCTAGACTTTTGGAACCAGTGAATGAACCAGATCCTTTTCCTTCGGTATCAATAGTGGCATCAAATTTGGTGATAGTAAGAGTTTCGTTTGCTATATCGAATATAGAGTTTGAAGACTCTTTAAATGTTATCCCATTATTAGATTCTGTTCCGTTAAGTTCAGATACGGAAGCTGATCCTTTTTGAATGTCTCCCAGCATCTGAATGCTTACGTCAAACCCAATGAACGTGATTGTATATGTACCGTCTTTGCTGTAAATGACGGTCGCATCCACCTCATTTGACTCTCCTGTAGCGACGCCTCCGAATTTCATAGTCGCTTTATACTTGCCGGTATAATCAATGGCAAGTACTGTATTGAGTAGCCCAAATAGTAGTGCTACTACAATAAATAATTTTGTAAATATTCTACTCATAGATGAATCCTTTAAATTACTAACTTCGGACAAAAGTAGAAAACTTTTTCTACCTTTTGTCTGAATTTTCAATTTTTTTTGAGATTTGAAACAAGTGTGGGGTTGGTTTGTTATTTTTCCCTATGCTTTTCTTTCTTTGTTATGTAGAAATCAAATTGACAAAAAAATAAGCCGACAGATATTAGAGTCTGTCGGCTTGATTTTACTATTATTCTTCAATTAGTCATCTCTAGATGTTGATTCCGTCAACAACAGATGAAGCTTGAATCCGAATTTAGATGTTGATATTGGGTATGACGTTGATACCCTAGGCTTTGATACGCTTCTGTCGAAGAAGAATGAAACCTTCATCGCCTGACTCACAACGTATTCTGCTGTAAACTCTGCCTTTACAGTCTGTAAACCACTGCTTCTTTCTTCTATAGTGTTGGCAATGGTCTCAAATTTACGTATGAATGCCTCTGTGTTCTTGAAGTCTATATCCAAGTTGAGATTCAAGTCGTTGTTGACTTTTGTCTTTTTCTTTTTATCAACAAATCCGATAACAACTCCGAAATTGTCTATTCGGTATCCTCCTCCAATCTTGAATCCCTTGCTGTACGATTCTACAATCTGAAGTGCAGGAATATCTAATCCAGCAGTACGGTTTCTGTTGAACTCAAACTTCACTCGAACGCTGTTCTTCAAAGTTGTGTTGATACCAATAAGAGGATTGAATGCTTCTGTCAAGTTGACGTTGTCTACTTTTGTGCTTCTTACTAAGAATGGTGTAGCTTCATCCTCTTCTTGGATAATACCGAATCCATTAATGTCATCGTATAGCGGATCCCATCCCTGATGTTTGCTGAATGAGTTGACATTATATGTACACTTGTATCCGTGGGTGATGTTGAATGCTTTGAATCCTTCTTTCAAGATAGGTGCTTTGTTCAATAAATCCAAAGTAAATTTCCAGTTAGGAAGCATTTTTCCAACTCTGCGGATAATCTTTTCGTCTTTATTTCTGTCTATATTCTCTCCTTTATATGCAGAAAGGAATGCTGGCACAAGGACGTCAGCTGAGTTCAAAGGCACTTCAGCGTCGCCTCTGTTTGGATTTATCTTTTCGATATGTGCACGCATCTTGTAGATGTTGTCTATGAAATCGGAGAATGTCTCACTCGTTACCGTCGCACCTCGTTTGAATGACGATCTGCGTATCGCGATGTCGGTGTGACTATGTGTTCCGTTGAACAAGTCTTCTACTCCCTTGTTATAGTTGTCAAAGTAGTATATTTCATCTCCCTTGTTCCATGACGCTGCTGCGTTCAAATCAAACTTGATACCAGTGTATGGCTCTAGGACAGTCTTTACCTGTAATGTTTGGTCGTGTGTCAAAACAATTGGGTTGACCACATCTTCAAGACCTAACTGTCCTTTGTTGAGCGCTTCTTCAATGGCATCAGCTGCTTTGTAGAATCCAAATGTGAATTTTGCACCTGGCTCACCGCTGCCTGCCTGACCTAGGAATCCACTTCCCTTATTGTATCCGTTTAGTGTTGTTCCTTCTGTAATACGGATGTTTCCGCTTACATTTCTAACCATCATCAAACCTCTTACGAAACCATCAAGGATATCGCCAACTTTTTCGTTCTTTCTCGTCTTCTCTTTGACTGTGATTGTGATGTTGGCAACGTCTTCCTTGGCAATGATATTGATAGCGTTTTGGTCGATCACCTCATATTTCAAATCGTAAGGTTTGCCATCTTTGTCTACTGCTTCCACGATGATTCTGTTGGCTGCAAGACGGTGGCTGATCCTTGTCTTGTTGCCCTTCTTCAGACGCAAGTTCTTTCTCTCATATGTCTTTGCCTCTTTTGCTTTTGGTGCGTCTACTACTTGATCATCCTTCTTTGTCGTGTCTTTTCTTGCGGCAAGTTTCTCATTGGCTTTCTTTGAAAGAGCATTCTTTGAGAATTTCTTGTTCACATCTTTCAAGTAGTTCGATTTGTTGTAAAGAGTCTCCATATTGAAACGAACATCTCCGTTCCATGAACGTTTAGAGTCTGCGATGTCATTGTTCGACGTATAAGTATTCGTGTTGAGAGTGACTCCTCTTTGCCAATCATAGTTGCCTGTGTATGACGCATTTGCAGTGATCCAGTCGAAAGCCGCTATTTTGTTGATTGGAATAGCGTAACTGATGTTGATTTGCTGAGAGTAGTTGTAAGGCTCTCCTGCAGCCAAGAAACTTTTCAAGGTTGCTTCTCTCAAGTCTTTTGCCCACTGTGTGATAGAGTCTTCACGCAAATCATATATGTATTCACGGTTGTATTTGTATTCTCTCATACGAGGCAAGTCGAGATACTCCGAGTTGAATGCAAGCGACTCTTCTATCTCTGAATTCATTGCTGTGGCAAATGAAAGCTTGATGTTTTTAGTGAAATTCCACTTGATGTCTGCACGACGAGTCATATTGAAATTCTTGTCCCAAGTCATGTCTGTGATGAGGTCTTTCTTTGTGATCTCTGTTGGATCTGAAGCCAATTCACGAGCCAATACTTCGTTGTATGCTCTGTCCATGTTGAGAGAGAAGGTATAACTGTTTGGCATTGGATAGAATCCAAAGTCGGTGAACAGTTTCCACTTCTTGGTCTTAAAGAATTTGGAATTCTTGAAAGGCATCAACGCTTTTGGTGATAGTGAATATGAGTAGTTGAAATCTCCACGGTATGTACGTGTCATATCATACTGCACATCAATATCATGCTCGTTACGTTTTGTGAATGCCACAGAGAATGAGAAGTTCGCAGGGTCGTATGGCATTGGAGTCTTGCTTGTAATTCCAACTCTTACATTTGTAAGTGCGAAACTTGTTTGCTCGCTTGATACAACTGAGATTTTCTCAAGAGAATCTCTATAAGCGTCAGTCGCATTGTCCAAAGCGTCTTTTAATAGTACGTCTGTATTTGTCGGATCGTACTTAGGTTTTTCTTTTTCTCGGCTGTGTGTTACCGTAAGTGGCATGTTGACGTGGGCTTTTTCAGGGAATAGTTTGCCCAACTGCACCGTCGCAGACATATCTAATGAGTAAATGTCTTCCATATTGCGGTCCATGACGTTGGATTCGATTCCACCAAAACCTGTTGTCTCGATACGACCTGTCGCATCAAACGAAGCAAAGTCGCTTAATGTGAATCCTATCTTACCTAACGCTGCCCAGCCTCCGTCTTCGTTGAATCCGGACATGCGCAACTCATCCAGCCAGATTTCCATGTTCTTTGTCTCACCGCTTTCGTTGATTACTCCGACCATGATAGTTCGAATATCACCGAGTGATGGATGGCCTTTGACTGTCAATTCGTTGTTTCCGTAAGCTTTTGTGTAGCGCATCGTCGGATCAAAAGCTCTTCCCGCTTTGTCTGCCTTATTGCGCTCCATCTTCAAGTTCACAAAATCATCAAACGCAAAATTAATCTCCATTGGCCAGATACCCTCTCTGCTCATCTCTCCGGCTTGAGTATAGATTACGTTGTTGATCTTATATTCGTAGTAGTTGTCTGTGTAGTCTGAACCAATACGCATGTAGAACTGAACACCGTTGGATGATTGATATGGGTCGTTGTATTCGTCCTCGAAGTGAACGAACATTTTCAGACGCTCATATTGACGAACATCAAGAGTGGTACGTTTGTATGCACCCGCGGTCTCCTTTGGCTTCAATTGAGTCACAACCATTCGCATAGACTGCTCATTCTCTAGTCTGTCTGCACTTGTCGTAGGGTCAAGTGAACGGTCGATTCCAGGAGGCGTATCGTATCTGACTGGCTTTTTCTGTCTGTCTTTCTCATAACAAACAGAAGAAATTTGTAAAGCTTCAGTGTTAGTCTTTATATTGTTTGAGTATTTGTTGTCACTTCCCTCAAACAAAGCCTTGTCTCCGCGGCTACTGATAGTTCTCCATTCTGTACGTGTCAGATTCATGCCTCCGAAACGAAGGTATGTTGTGTCTTTGAATCCTGTCATGTACATACGTATGTAGCGGATGGATGTGAAACTAGGACCTTTTTTGTTAGTCGCATCCGAACCGTTTACGTCTGCATCTTGGAGAGGAATCTTTAGACGATACCAAGTGACATGCTTTGTCTTGTTGTTTGGAAGATTTCCTGAATTTGTCTCTGTTCGGTTAATGATGTAGTTGTCTTTCCATTTTGATGTGTCCTCAGAGAATATTTCAGGAGTGATGTTGATCACATACTCATAGTATTTTTCTCTTGTGTTAAGAGTCTTGTCTCCGTTGATATCTTCAGTGTTTGGCACCCATGATCCGGCAGTGCTGTTCTCTCCGCTTCCATCCACAATGGAATTGCCTTCCATACCATTATAATAGTGGTAACGCTCAAGAATTTTATTTCCTTCGCTGACATTTTTCTTTCTGTAATGTATGAAATCATCTCCAGCAGGGTCAGCTGCGAAGACGTCATAATTGGCTACATTTTTGGCTGATAGTCCTTCAAGATATCTCTTGTATGTGTCAAATTCTCTTTCCTCTTCAGAACTTTTTCCGTTCAAACCAAGATCTTGATATTTGATATAATCGTTGTCGAATTTGCCAGTAGCACGGCCTAGTGGTTTTCTACCCCAAATAGTCTCGTTCTTTTTTGTTGGATCAGTCTCAGGGATAAAACGTTCCTCTGCCTCTATTTCGTTGTCATGAAGAATGTCTTCTGATATTTCACCCAAGTTGAACACCAATTTACCACTAGCGTTTTTATTGATTCCTTCTTCAGAATAAGGATCTAGTAACCAAAGCTCTAAGTACTCGATGTTGCTCTTGCTGAAATTTGTGGTTTCCAGTTTGCGCATCATACCTCCCCATCGGTCTTCTGGATTTTCCAACTCACCGTTTTGATTCATCCCGTCGACATCAAGGTTGTACATACCTCTTTCTTTTGGATAGTATGCGACGTTCAATGTAGTTATAGTAGAAGGCTCTCCGCTGATAGCCTGCTTTTTAGGATAAATCTCTTGCTCTACGACTTGACGTGTAAAATTGTTAGACATATCGTCAATTGATATATCCTTAGGTTTACTGCTTCCGTTTCGCTGGAGTATATTGTCAATGTGATACCATGCGAAATGAGCTCTGTTCAAGCCAAATTCTATATTTTTGAATTTCAAACTGTCTTTATCTTGGCTTCTCCAGAATCTATCGTTGTGACGAATAAAGTCAGTCTCTAAATTGTCGGTTCTGCTTCTGACTGGCACACTGGCAAGAGTCCAAGAATTGGCACTCATTATGTTGATGCTGCTTTCTGTGCCTTCGAAATCGTCTATGTATGCCACACTTTCTCCATCTTGTTCGATGGCTTTTGCGTGACCTGGAATAAGTTGAGCGAATTCTCCTGACAAAGTGAAGTTAGACGGTGCTTTGGCTTCTACTAGTGGCAATGCGTCAGTCATCTTAGTCAGCCAGTTGCTTTGGGTTGAGTACGCCGCATTAACACCCCACATAGTGTTGGATTTTGGCTCACTACCATTGTTTACCTTCTCTGTCATCGGTTTCTCGGATAGATGCATGATAGTGGCTCCAACAGACAATTGATCGCTGAATTTATATTCAGTGTTGACTCCAATTAGGGATGTCTTTTGTGTGCTGAACATGTTTTCACTTTCCGATGTCACGTTCACTTGGGAGTTGCTGGCAAGAACAGCTTCATCCAAGATTCTGACGATACCTGCTGCATAGTCAACGGTATAGCCTGTGCCTTCTTCCAAAGTTCTACCTCCGGCAGTCACTTTTACAGAACCCTTTTTCGCATAAGGCTTGATTCTAATCTCGTTTCCAGATGATGATTTGTACTCACCTGTGATTTTGAATTTAGCATTCTCAGCGTATTCATAAGCATCCGTCTTGATGTTTGTGTATAATTTGTCAAACATCAAATCTTCACATCCTGTTCCTTTGAGTGCTTCACCGAATGGCTCAACACATGGAAGAATGATTCTTCCCTGAGACGCGAGTACTGTATAGCCTTCGAGGAAGTCATATTTGCCATCAGACATTTTACGCTGTTTGCTGTTCAATCTGTCGGCTCCGATGACTTTAATCCATTTTTGATTCTTTACCTGTCCTTCTTTTGCATAGTCAAGATATAGACCACCACTGCTCAAACATTTGATCTGTAGATCGAAATCTTTTTCTTGGATGTTGTATCCGCCTATGTTGTAGACGTTTTTCATCATCAAATCCCAAATCTCATCGTTGTTAGGGTCAACTTCAACGGTTTTGATCAACTTGGCATACAGAGCAGGTGCGTCATTTGGAGATCCTGATTCTGTTTCGTTTTCCATTGTTGATGATAGATTCGACGACAATTCTCCGACACGGTATGTCTTGCCTCCCATTCGGTATTCGTAGGCAACTGCCAATACCTCACCGTTGTTCAATGCAGTACGCAACGAAATGTATCCTAGGTTTTCGTTTAACGTATACTCGCTAGGATTTAGTTTTCTTGCTGTCTTGATCTCTGCGTAATCTTCGTCTTTCTTGAGAAGACTTAGCTCTGGCACGTCTTCTATCATGTTAGCGGTACGTAGAGGATGTTTCTTATCCTTGATCTCTGCGTACACTTCCCAGTTGTCGTTCTTCGGATTTTCTGATCCTTTAGGCTCACCTAATTTTTTGAACGCTATGACATTACGTGTGCTTTGTGTGTTGTTTTGGTTTTGAGTAGAGTAGTTTGAGTTTGTTACCCATACATCAATATTTGTGATGACTATGCCGTTTTGAATTACTGGCACTTGCTTCATCCATTCGTCATAGTGGTCTCGGAAGTATTTCGAGAGGAAATAGTGCCTGTTTTCGTCGTAATCTGTGATGTCTACTTCAAATTCTGTTGTTGATGCTCCATTTTTTGAAGTGACCGTTTCTGATTCAGTCTCTTGCTTTGACACTACAGCTGACACCTTCAATTTTCCATATTGCAACTCTGTCATGATTCCGAATAGTGAGTTGCTTCCTGGAATAAGTGTAGAAGAAAGAGGAAGACTGACATTACCCACGTCTATCTTGCGGATGATGTCATCTTCTTTACCTTGATATGATAGTTTGATATTCTCTTTGTCGGTATCAAATGAAGATTCCGTATTGTAGTTTAATTTTACGTTGATGCGGTCGCCGACGGTTCCGCTTGCGTTGATTTGAACCTTTGTGTCAAACTCAATGTTAGGAATCTTACGGTTTTTTTCTGCAATACTTGGATTGTCTCGTTTTGTCATACTAAATCCGAAATCCAATTCTACAGTTCCCTGAAACTTCAATTTTACACCTCCAGGTCCAAAAATTTTGTCTCCTGCTACACCAAGTCCGATTTCAACTCCATCAAGTCCGAATTTGTTGCCTCCGTCTCCTCCTAAACGGTTCTTTTCTGCCCAATAGGAGTTCATCGACTGCTTCAACTGGTAGTCGGAATATTCACTTGTCGTCATTGCGAATGGAGAGGCGACGTCGATGTCTCCGATTCGACGGTGGAAAATATATAGTCCAGTTGTAGGATCATATTCTACATCTGTTTGATAGTCAGTGCCTTGCTTTATGTCGATAGGGTTGCTTTGTTTGATCTCTTCTTGTGAGGTCAAACCTGATTTTGCGATTGGATAGCGAAGCTTTGTAGTGTCTGCTTGTCTCTCTTTATTATTGTCATTATTATCCTCTGCTGGATTTTCGTCTGAATTGAGAATCAAGTCCTGCGCGAAGGATGTTAATCCAGCGAACATTGCTATGAGAGTGAAAATTGCTATTTTCACCCTTTTGCTGAATTTTATATTTCTCTGCTTCAATATTGAATGCATTATTTGGTTCCTAAAATTAAACTAGACTCTTTTAAGTTGGGCCAATGCCTCTTTGATCAACTGTACAACAGTTGCATTAGGTGTTGTCTTAAGGATGGCTGAGACAACCTTTTCTGCTGCCGGCTGTGCACAATCCATCATGACCAATGCTGCGACGGCCTCCTGCTTAGCTTGGATTGCTGCGCTGCCTGCTGGAGACGAAGAATTACCGTCGTCTGCATAACCTTTGATTTTATCTTTTAGCTCAATGATTATTTTCTGAGCTGTCTTTAATCCGATGCCTTTCACGCCCTTAATCGCAACCACGTCGTCAGACATGATCACATTTGCTAATTCCGCTGATGTGTATGACGATAGAATTAAGCGTGCTGTGTTTACTCCGACTCCGCTTACTGAAGTAAGAAGATTGAACACCTCGCGCTCTCGTTTATCTGCAAATCCATAAAAAAGGTGAGCGTCCTCTCTTACGATATGCTGTACATAAATTTTTGCTTCACTTTTTCCTTCAAGTGCTGCATACGTAGTGAGACTTATATTTATGTTATATCCCACCTGCCCGGCTTCTATCACCAAATAGGTAGGGTTTAACTCTATAATCTTACCTGATATATATTCGTACATAAAGCCTATTATATCATAATTTAGGCAAAAATAATAAAATTTGCCGATTCTATCTATGCCTTTTTTAAATTTAGCATTATTTATGATTTGGTTTCTTATTTCTTTAACGTCAGAAAATTTTTTGTTCCACTTGATATGTTAGAAACAAATCTCGTTTATATAACGGATACTTTTGACTTTTATTGTGTTTGTTTTGAAAAAAATATAGTTCAGGATTTTATAGGTAGGTAGATAAAAAAGGAGACGCAATTACTCGCGTCTCCCTATATAAATGCAGTTTTGTCTGATTTATTATACTAGGCTCTTGATCAAAGCCTCTCTGTCGCCAGCAAGAAGATCCATTGGAGCGATCTCAGGAAGTGTGTAGCAACCTGGGTTCTGCTTCTTCACTGCTCTACAGCAAGATACAAGTACCTGAGCTGTCAATGCAGGGTTGTTGATCTTCATTGTGAAAGAGAATAGCTGGTTCTGAGTCTTTCCGCTCACACCCTTACGCTCAAGAAGAACACCATGACCCATGTCGCGAACGTCATCAACGCTTGCTACAGGGATGACGTGAGTCTCGTCGTGTGCGAAATAGTCGTCAGCCTTGATCTCTTTAGTAACCTCTTCTAGAGTAGCTCCATCCTCAAGCTCAACATAAACCATACGGCGGTGTACGCTTGTTCCCAAAGGAATAGTCATTGATAGAGCGTTCTTCACACCTTTCTTTGAGCGAGCCACTACAGAGTGTCCCATACTCATTCCAGGTCCGAAGTTAGTATATGTGATGCCCTTAGGAGCCATAGCCATAAGAAGTGTACGGATCACTGAATCTGTACCTGGATCCCAACCTGCGGAGATGATTGCTGCGGTGCCGTTCTTCTTTGCGATAGCGTCAAGTTGCAGACGTAGATCCCAAATTCCACCGTGGATATCGTAGCTGTCTACTGTGCAGATTCCCTTTGCCAACATAGCTGAGGCAGTTGCAGGGACGTCACGAGTAGGAGTTGCAAGAATAGCAACGTCAACTTTACCAAGCTCGTCAATGTTAGACACTACTTTCAAATCCTTAATTTCGTCAGGAACGACGCTGGCATTTCTTCTTACTACACCAGCAATCTCCATATCATCAGCTACTCTAAGAGCTTCGATTGCGTATTTTCCGATATTGCCGTAACCAACTACAGCGACTCTTAATTTACTCATGTCTGAATATTGATATATTTGAATTGTTGTTATGTGATTAAGTCCAAAATAGGAAATCCTGCCGTCTGAAAAGAATCTTTACGGAAGGATAAAAAAAAGAAAGGACAGACATTCAAATTGCTTCGATAGTCTATCCTTTCCCATTATGCATATTTCAATATTGGATTAGCAAAGACCCTGAGCCAACATAGCGTCAGCAACCTTAACGAATCCAGCGATGTTAGCACCCTTAACGTAGTTAACTGTACCGTCAGCTTCCTTACCGTACTTAACACAGTTGTCGTGGATGTTCTTCATGATGCTCTTAAGCTTGTTGTCAACCTCCTCAGCAGTCCAAGAGATACGACCTGAGTTCTGACACATCTCAAGACCTGAAGTTGCAACA
>CAMJFV010000031.1 GCA_946405045.1 uncultured Bacteroidales bacterium
AAAATATTTTTTTTAAGGGAGTCGTATTTATTGCGGAGATGCTATTATTGAACTTGCTTCTTGCGATATTACTACATTTCTTTGGGTATAATGTGGATCCGTACTTGTCACGAGATATGTTGCATGCGTTGGCAACATTAGCTTATGCGGTATCTTTTTCACAACATGGAACGATATTCGATCAGCCGACTGCGGTGATTGAGGGAATCATGTCAAAAGTGTTTCGCACAATCTTCTTGTTCTCTTTGATATTGATAGTTGCGTTTATACTGGCAGATATTAAATTTTCCATAAGATTTTTTGCACTTTTTTTTACAACGTTGTTTGGTGTAGTTTTCTTATGGAGATTTGTTGCAAGAAACGTTTATCGTTATTGGAGGCATTTGCCGAAGAACTGCAGTAAGGTAATTATTCTTGGCACTGGTCAAGTGGCGTCTCAGGTGTATGATGAGTTGAAAACAAGCAGAATCCAAGGATATGATGTGATAGGAATATATGATGATAGGGATCCCTCTGATTATAAGGTGGATGCTAATCTTGTGAAAGGGTCATTGGCTGATGCTCTTGAACTTATTAAATCTGGAGATGTCAATGAGGTAATCAGTGCTTTGCCAGCAAGCGATGATAATAAGTCTCTAAATATTTTGAAAGAGGCTGAGCGTTGTTTTGTAAAGAGTCTGATTGTTCCGGATTTTCAAAGATATATTAAGAAAGGTGTCTCTTTGATTAATGTGGCGAATATCCCTATGATTCTCTTTCGCGACGAGCCGTTGGAGGAGCCTTGGAATAGAACAGGAAAACGTTTGTTCGATATCGTTTTCTCGTTGTTTGTACTTTTGTTATTTTCGCCTGTATATGTGATTCTTGCAATAGCAGTTAAATTGTCTTCGCCTGGTCCAGTGTTTTTTAAGCAGAAGAGAACAGGTAAAAATGGCAAGGAATTCTATTGTTTGAAGTTCCGTACGATGAAAGTCAACAAAGAGGCAGATAGTCTACAGGCGACAAAAGGAGATTCTCGTATTACCAAGGTTGGTGCTGTGTTGAGAAAGACAAACTTGGATGAGATGCCTCAGTTTGTTAATGTTTTATTTGGAGATATGTCAGTTGTCGGACCTCGTCCGCACATGGTAAGCCAGACGGAGCAGTATTCGAAACTGATAGACGAATACATGGTGCGTCATTTGGCAAAACCTGGAATTACAGGATGGGCTCAAGTTACCGGGTTCAGAGGGGAAACTTCTGATATTAGCCAAATGATTGGTCGAGTAAAACAAGACGTATGGTATATTGAAAATTGGAGTTTTTGGTTGGATATACGAATCATATTTCAAACCGTTTTTAATATGATTAAGGGAGATAAAGCCGCGTATTAACAAGAATTTAGTAAAGAAAAGTAAAAAAGTATTGCACGTTTTATTAAACTTATTTATATTTGCCAAACGTTAATAAATGAATTAGGATAAAACCTATTTCTAATTACCATTATTTAAGAACTGTTGCAAAATAGTTGAAAAATGAAGATAAAACACATTTTAGTAGCATTGACGATGGTCTTGCTATCTCAGACGGGACTAAAGGCGCAAGAGGAAATCGTCTATAATCAGTACTATTACAATTACTACTTGGCTAACCCTGCTGTTGCTGGTGCTGAGCGTTGTACTCACTTCATGTGGACTGGTTATTTAGGATTTTCTGGAGTGGATGGAAGTGAAGGAGAAACCCCACGTTTCACCACGCTAAGCTTTCGTACGAGATTACGCGGTGGATTGGAGCGCCTAGGAATCGGTGCTTACGCGTATTTGGATCAGAATGGATACTCTTTAAGAAGAGGTGGACAAGTATCTTTGGCCTATCATATTCCTTTGTCGGGTGGTAGTACACGTGGCTATATGATGAAGCAGAGAGACATCACTAGACAGTTGTCTTTTGCTCTTGCTTGTGTCGTTAATGGCTATGGTTATGATGGCAAATTGTTTGAACAGCAGTCAACAGATGCTGTGCTTGCAAATGGTGGTAAGGATAAAGGATATTATTTCAATGCCACTTTTGGTACATATTTCTTGTTTGATAATTTCTTTGCTGGTTTAACTATTGCTAATTTGGTGCCTACAAAGTTGGATGAGATGGGTAGAACAGAGCCAATTAGACCTATTAATCCATTTATCTTCTTAGGATATGATTTCCAATTGGGTGATGGAATGCAGTTTGAACCAGGTGCTATGTTCAAGTTCAATATTGACCGTGACGATTCTACTACATCAAGTACTGCAGCGACAGATACTGATAGCAATACTCAAAGTGGTAGCCAGCGTCAGTTGGATTTCCATTTGAAATTTATGCAGGATGTTCCTGGTCAGGATTTCGGATATTGGGTTGAATTGTTGTATCGTCATTCCTTGGATACAGGCAATGCACAGGCATTGTGCTTGAGACCTATGGGTGGTGTTAGAATTAAGAAGTTTAACATTGGTTATACTTATGGTTTGCTTTTGACCGGTTGGGGTAGACATACTAAAGGTGATCATGAGTTGATGTTAAGTTACTCATTCTGTAAGACTCAGCATTTCTGTAGATAATAAAAAATTTTTAATAGGAAATGAAAGCGATGTCCTTTTGAACATCGCTTTTTTTTGTCCATGTAGGAACGAGTTTTGTTTTTGTCAATAATTTTATAATAAGACAAACACTAGTGGTTGTATAAACATATTTAACATTGATGAAGTTGTTTCTAATGATTAGCTGACAGCAAAAGATTTTTTATTAACTTTGTGGCGAAAATTTAAGACTATGAATTTGTCAGATTATAAAAACATTGACGAGAGTAGCATTGGCTTTTTAGAAAATCTTCTTTCATCATATTCTCCTTCAGGATATGAGATGGAGGCTGCTCATTGTTGGATGGACTATGTCCATCAGTTCGCTGCTGTAGAGAGTGACGTTTTGTGTAATTCCTATGGCGTGATTAATCCGGATGCTGACTTCAAGGTTATGCTTTGTGGACATATAGATGAAATCGGTTTTCAGGTTATGCATATTGATGATAATGGTTTTATTTATGTCCGTAAGCATGGTGGTATTGATTTGTTAACCGTACCAGGTACTGAAGTCGTTATTCTTTCTCGTGACAACAAAGTAAGGGGTGTGATAGGGAAGAAACCTATCCATTTGCAAACAGCTGATGAACGAGTTAAAGCGTTGGAACTAGACAAACTTTGGATAGATATTGGTGCTGAAAGTGCTGAGGAAGCGAAAGAAATGGTTCAGGTCGGAGATCCTGTGGCTGTAGTTTCTAATGTTTCGTTTATAGGAAAACATAGAATTTCCAGCAAAGGATTGGATGATAAAATCGGAGCTTTTATCGTGGCTGAGGTGATTCGTCGTCTTTCCAAAGAGGATTTGAAAATTGGAGTTTATGGAGTGGCATCTTCGCAAGAGGAGGTTGGATGTCGTGGCGCTGTGACAAGTGCTTATAAAATTAATCCGCAAGTTGGTTTTGCTCTAGATGTCGGTTTTGCGACAGATGTCCCTGATTGTTCTGCTATTAAATATGGCACTTGTAAGTTAGGCGACGGTGCTGTGATTCGTCATTGTGCTGATAATAATGTTGCTTTGGTACATTTGTTGCAAGACACAGCAATAGAGAAGGGCATTACATATCAGAATGTGACTAACTCATCTGCTACAGGAGGTACTGATACATGCAAGATCCAGCTCACAAGAGAAGGTGTTGCGACGGCATTGATCTCGATTCCGAATCGTTATATGCATACACCAGTTGAAGTGTGTGATCTTCGTGATGTGGATGCTATAATATCTTTATTGGTTGAAACGATAAAGAAAATAGACGAGAATGAGATTTTTGATTTCATTCCATGCCATAATTATTAAATTGTGGAGGAATCCTCTTTTCTTGGTAAAAAAATAAAAGCGATTGGAGAGCCAATCGCTTTTGTCATTTTTAGAAGTAGAATTCAATTGCACTATAGGATGCTTTCGAACCATTCTCTTCAATTTGGATTTTGTTTTCTCTTGCCAACCATCCGATTGCGGCATATAATTCATCATTCTTTAGCTTAGTTCCCTTTTTCAACTGTTCAAAAGAGAATTTCTCACTTGAAGATGCGTTCAAGAATCTCCAAACAACACCGGCGTTTTCTCCGATGACTCCAATTAATTTGCTCTCCATACTCTCATAGATTTAAATTGCATTTATTTATATCGCAAATATGTGATTTTTTTTTCTCTTTTGAAAATTTTTTTGAGATTTTATTTTGTGATTTCAATTAAGCGACATCTTTTTGAGTTTTAATATGGAAGGTGGATGATTGTAGTGGTTTTCAAACAACAAATATTTGTGGAATTAGGTGTTATGGTTTTCATCTAATTTATAAAAACGGTGTTATAAGAACGATTTTTTTCAAAAAAACACTTTTTTGTCTTTTTTTTTATATATTTGCTTTCACATTTTGTATAAATGTATAATAGTGATGACTAATTTATTTAAGGTTTTGAAATTTAATAGGGTTATTATATTATGAAAACACAACGTTTTTTAAATTATTGTCTATTCCTTATTGGGCTGTTATTGGGTAGCACCAATGTATATGCTCAGTTTCCAGGAGGAGGCGGTGCAACAAACTTGCCTTTGATTGCGTCGACCGACTTTACTGTAGTTGGTGGAGAGGATGATTATTATCATTCTTTCGATATGCAGAATGATTTTGGTGGTATTATTGTACCAACATTCAAGACAAATTTTTCTTTGCCTGATTCTACTGCTTCAACGACCAAAAAGTCGACATTCTTAGACAAGCAGCATTATGCGTTAACTCCAAATCCTATCAGATTGGATTCTTTGCGATTTTATGACAATAAAGATTCAGGAGATTGGGGTGTGGTTATCTCTAATGGTACAGGTCTTGCTCCGACTTCACCTGTCTTCTCTATGAGTGTTGTGGGTCTAAAGAACAATGGTAATTATAGGGTTGTAGTAGAGGTTTGTAACCCACATTCTACAAAATATTTGAATACTTCAGGAGCTGCAGATCCTCCTCATTTGAGTAGTGGATATAGCCCTGCATTGAAGATAGGCGTCAATAATACTCAGTTTGGTGGTAAGGATGCTCGTCCTGGTACTACAGCTGGTTCTTGTTCTGAAGTTGAAATAACAAATCCAAATTCGCCAAATAATGACTTTGGTCCAATTCAGGATAACAAGTTGACTGTGAATTTTTTTATTCAGCAAATGGCTAAGGGTGAGGCCATTATGATTAGAAGCATAAAAGTATATGCTGAATTAGATCCTAAAATTACAGGACCTGATGAAGTATGTGCTGGAGGAGAGTCAGGAATATTGTCCTTGTCCGCTACGTATCAGGGATGTAAGTATCAATGGTATTGTGACGGTAAAGCTATTTCTGGTGCAACAAGTCAGTCGTATGCTCATGTCAGTGGAAAAATCACACAAGAAGAAGAGCATGAATATTATATAGAAGTGACCACTCCTGATGGAAAAAAGATCAAGTCGAATGTCCATAAATTGACAGACGCAATCTGTTGTACAAGTGATGATGGTGAGCCTATGTCTCAAAAGCTTATCTGGCAGGATGACTTCGGAACATTTACAGGAAAAGGTCAGTATTGGGTTTGGGATTATTCAGATATCAACAATCCTGTCAAAGTCCCAAAAACGGCGAAGAATGGATGGTCTTATGGATTAACAGCAGAGGATGAAAAGAAACTTGCTGCTTCATATCCTGCTGATGGTATACCTTATGGAGAAGGAACGTATTCGATTGCCGCAAATGTAACTTGCTCGTATGATGGTGCCACTACAGGAACAATGTGGGAGTGGCAGGCTCAGACTTTCAACGGTAAAAGTCCTAAAGAGAATGGTTATACATATGCTCCTGACCATACATACAAAGGCTCCGATTATGGTGCTATGTTGTTCCTAAACTGTGGTAATGAGGCTAATGCAACAATCTATGATAGAACAATAACAAATTTGTGTAATAAAGAAGTAACTGTAAAGTGTTATTTGAATAACTGGTCTGGTTCTGAGAATCCTACAGAGGTTTATATTAAAATCACAGATTTGAATTCAGGTGAGTCGGTTGAATCTTCTCCTATAAAACGTTATTCTACTACGAGTGGTCTTGATTGGGTTGAGGTCAAGAAGAAGATTAGGTTGACTGGAACAGAACCGAAAATGAAATTTGAGATTATCTCTAAAGTCGGTGGCGCACTATATAATGAACATGGTAACGACTTGCTTTTGGATGATATCCAGATATGGACATGTACACCACCAAGTGTGCAGTTGTATTTTGATGATCAGTTTAAGGAGGATACAACTTCTTGTGATGGCGAGGATGTAGGTTTGTTTGTGAATGTAACTAAGATGATTACTAATTTCTATAAGAATGATCAGCGTTACATTTTCCAATACACTATTGGTGATCCAGAAGATAATAGCACGTGGAAGCCTGTTCCTGGAAGTGATATATCTGAGGTTCCGACATTAGAAAATATGTCTGCTGTCTTTGAAAAGATTGATCCTGATGATAAGGTGTATTTCCGTGTCGTTTTAGGATCAAAAGAGACTTTGAATGGATTTGGATTGAATTATGCATATAATCCAAGCGAAGCATGTGCAAATTACACCGTTTCTGATCCTATTGAAGGATTGAAAGAGTGTCCTGCATGTACAGAACCGAAGTCTGCGATAAAGATTAAGTCAGACAAGAAAGGAAGTTCAAAGAAAAATAAGAAAGATGTTGTTGAACTTTGTTATGGTGAATCTGTAACATTGTCTCAGGCTGCTGATATCACACCTGCAGAAGCAGATTGGGCTTCTCCTGATTTCTATGGATTTGCAATCAAGTGGTTTAAGGATGCGGAGAAACCAGGAACAATACCTGCTAATTCAAAAGGTATTCTTAATGATGTGATTGATCCTTTGGTTATTGATTATGATGATCCTGCATTGGGTGGAACAGAAATGCCGGTAGTACTTTTTGCGGTTGATGCTTTTTATCCAGATGGAACATGTAAGACTGGAGATACTATATATATTAAGTTCAATCCTGTTCCAGAGGCTAAATTCAGCAAACCAAGCACAGAGTTCTGTGAGGGAGAAGGCACCGGCTTGGTTGACATGAGATTGACCAAGGGAGATCTGTCTGACTACACTGTCCGTTGGTGGCAGGGCACCGATACTTTGACAAGCCCACTTGGAGAGAATCTTGATGAGACGTTCTTTGAGGGATTGTCTGCGACAGAAGGAGGAGATTTCAGTTATCAGTTGGTTGACAACAAGACCGGCTGTAGGGGAGACGTCCAGCCATATGAGGTGATAGTCAACCCGATTCCGGATGCGCCAAAGGATGAGAAAATCCAGTATACGATCAATGGCAACAGCAATGAGGTCTTGACAACGGCGAAATTTGCTCAGACATTGGAGACTTCATATAAGTTGATATGGTTCCAGTCAGAAACAGAGCCGAATTCGAAGGGAAGCAGTTCGGTCGTGATAGACAGATCTAAGGCTACTGAAAATAATCCTTATGTGTTCTATATTGCATACAAGGATGGCGACTGTTACAGCAAGAGAGCGAAAGTGGAGGTAGAGGTATTGGCTGCACCAAAGCCGTCGGTGAAGGACATCGATTTGTGTAAGGACGGCACATATGACGCGATGGAGGGAATTTCAGCAACAGACAAGGGATATGAATTGATCTGGTTCGAAGACCCTACAGATACAGCAGGCAAGGCGTTGTCGTCAGCCCCAACTAATTTGGTGGATGTGACAAAACCAGGCCAGTATACACTCTATGTGGCGCAGCGTGCGACAGATGCTCCATATGCGCAGAGTGAAGTCGCTTCATTCACAGTGACAGTGTACGATGTCAAGGAGCCAATAGATGCCAGCAGGCATGAGTACTGTGCCAACGAGAAGGCAGAGGAGCTGAAGGCTGATTTGGTGAAGGATGAGAAGAATTACTATTATGCGGACGAGATAGTGTTCGTGTCAGGATCAGACGAGCAGTCGACATTCATCCCAGACACAAAGAAGTCAACATCTCAGACATACGATTACCAGGCATACCAGAAGTTCACCACTCCAGAGTCTAATAGAGAGTGTAAGGGTCCAAGCATAGACATCAAGGTTGATGTCATCGCGGTGGAGAAGCCAAAGGTGAACCACTCAGTGAGCTACGTGAAGAGTGAGGCAGCGTCAACGAAAGAGTTCGTAGACATCTTGGTCAAGAGTCCGGACGCGATTGAAGATGTTGCGGACCAGACATTGTTGTGGTCGAAAGATGAGACAGGAAAATATGTGAGCGGATCAACATCATCGTCAAAACCATATTACGATGAGTTGGCACCGGTCGGAGTTCCAGAGAGACAGATAAGATGGGTGAAGTGGAGAGCCACAACCGCATCCGGACTTGAATGTGAGAGTGATCCGGTCGATATAGAAATCGTAATCAGTTCGACACCGGCACCAATAGTGAAGAAGATAGAGATCTGTGAGGAGGTATATGAGAGTGGATCAATACCTTCAGACAAGGAGCCAGCAAATAATGCGGAGGTGAACAACAACGGAGGCAGCCTTCCAAACGCAGACAAATATGATCTAGTATGGTTTGAAGACCAGACAGAAGCAGATGCTGCGATGACAGACGCAAGTAAACTGAATAAAGGAAAAAACACTGCGCCATCATTGACAGAAGTATTTGCCGGAGTTGACATGTCAGACGAGACGGTCTCAGAGTGGACCAAGTCACTATATGTTGTTCAGACATACAATGACGGAACCAATGTGACAACGTCGCCAGCTTCAGAGATGAAGCTTGTGGTGAACGCTACACCGAAGTTAAAGGAGATAGCGCATGAACCGGTATGTAAGGGCCCAGTAAACTTGACAGACAACAAATACTGGAATGTGAGCAACGGTGTGAAAGTAGAAGCGGAGTACTCGTTCGAAGGATCATCAGTGACACAGAACGCATCCGGCTTGACAAAGGCAGGAAAGTACATTATAGTCGGAACATCGTCGCTTGGCTGTAAGTCGGATGAGTTGGAGCTTCAGCTTGATATCCGCAACCTTTCAATCGAAATGGACCCTAAGTCAGAGACATGTCCTGGAGACAATGTCGAACAGGAGGTTAGAATCACGTTCTCATACAACAAGGATGGAGCGGAAGCCTCAAAAAACAAGGTTAAGTTAAGCTGGACGTCAGAGGAGAAGACTTCAGACAAGTTGACCAATAGCGGAAATGTAAGTTCTCCTGATGAGACAGAGTTCACTTATACATCTGGCAATTTCGAGGGCAAGGCAGGAGACACACATACAATCACGGTTACAATGACCGACGGATATTGTCCAGCCACAACAAAGCAGACAGTGGAGATCGGTAATGGACCTGCAGGCGGAACATTCACATGGTCTGAAACAGACAACGAGTCTACAGAGAATGGAAAGAAAATTCCGTTGACAGATTCGAACAAGGATAATATCGAGATCAATGCATGTGGAGGACCGGTAACTGTTGATTTTGGAGATGTTGAAAGAGATGACGATAATATTGAGTGGTTCAAGGTAAAGGATTATACAACTACTCCATACAAGACAGGAGTCTCTCCAACATTCAGCAGTAACGACTACGACACATATTATGTCCGTTATATGCACCATTGTTACGCTTATGCTACAGTCACAATACATGACGCATCGGTAGTGATCAACACTATGTCTGATGATAAGGTTGTTAGATGTGAGAATCTTGAGTATAAGATAGACATTGATGTTGACAGCAAGGCAGGCAAGCCAACACGCCAGTGGTATAAGAACGGAGATTTATATGCAAACAATAGTGACGGTCTGTTATTCTCACCATTGAAGAAGAAGGACGAGGGTGTCTACAAGGTAGAGTACCGTTACGATGGATGTAAGGCTGAACTTGATGTGGTAGACTTGAAAGTCAAAGAATATGTGAAGGTGGATGTTGATGATTATGAGATGTACGAGGGCCAAAAGAGCTACATCATAATCGCAGGCAATGACGCGAAGGTTGACTTTGAGTTCGATGTTCCTTCAAATGCTACTGATATCGCGGCATTGACAGCGACATTGAAAGACAATGCATCAAGAAACATCGGAGAAATTGATGGCGCCAACGAGTCATTTGTTGTGACTGCGGTAGATGAGGATCATCCTGTAGAGGTCATTTTTGAGAGTGATGATTATTGTGCAGACACAATTAATTTCCAGGTGTTGAGAGACGCGAAGCTTATCTTGAAGGCAAATGTCGATACAGCGATGTGTCTGAACGAGGAGAAACCGTTCACTATAGACACAATCGGAACAGGAGCGTTCCGTCGTCCTGGAGCCAAACTTGAGATTATAGCCACACCTGAAAAGGGTACAGGTACACAAGAGAAGGGATTCAATGTTGTTTCTGACACGTTGAAGAAGAACATAAGCCCACGTGAGACAACAACATATGACATCACATTCACTTATGGAGATCAGAAGGTGGATACTTCTATAACAGTGACTGTATACAACTTCAAAGTAGAACCTGTAAATATGAAAATCTGTTCAGGAGATGAAATAGAGTTGAAAGCAACAGTTTCTCCAGCAGGATCAAAGATCGAGTGGTTCGACGATGACAAGACTACATCTTTGGGAGAGAATCCAGGTATGCTTTCACCGGTGTTCGATGGCCCAGTGTCAGCGCCTAAGAGCCAGCATAAGTATTGGGCTAGACCATTCAGCGATCTTGTGACATGTACAAGTTCAGGAATGACACCATTGCTTGTGGATGTTTACCGTCCGTTGGAGGGTGAGATCAGAGACACGACAATATGTGAGGGTGAGAGTGTGAGAGTTGACGCAGGAAGCTATGGAGCTAACACATACACTTGGATCATAGATGGCGATTCGATAATTGGATCGCGCTACTATCAGGATAAGCCTTCAGAGACGACCGTATATAAGGTCTTCATGAAGCGTGGTGATGTATGTGAGGCAGAGGATCAGGCGACTGTTACTGTGACAACTAAACCGGTTATCGCATCAATCGACTCTGTAGGATACAGAGATGTGGATGTTATAATGGATCCATTGTTCGGAACACCAACATTCCGATACAGTGTTGACGGAGGAGAGTGGACAGAGAACACTCATTTGACAGGTCTTAAGTACACAATCCACACAATCACAGTGGAGGATGCGAACGGATGTTCCCTTAACGATACATTTGTTGTCAAGGAACCTGTATTGGAGTTCCCTATCTGGTTCTCGCCAAATGATGATGGAGAGTTTGAAAACTGGACAGTGCCAGGAATACAGGAGACTTATCCGGAGGCCGAGTTTACAATCTACGACCGTTGGGGAAAGAAACTTGTGGAGTTCAATGGTGCAGACGAAGGTTGGGATGGATCATACAATGGAGTGACAATGCCATCAACAGACTACTGGTATGAGTGTGTCATCCGTGAGATCGATAAGGTCTACAAAGGACACTTCACATTGATTAGACGATGATCTGATCAATTTAGATAACAAAAAAGGTTGCGAGCAATCGCAACCTTTTTTGTTTGTGTCTTATTGATTCCCAAAAGAGAAAATGTATCATAAATTAAAAAGCAAAAGAATCGATTTGTGATTTATAATAGTTATATTTGTGTCCGTGATAAATTTGATTTATGAATAGATTTTTTTGTTTTCTAATACTTGTACTTTTTTGTTTTTCATCTTGCAATGAAGACAAGGCTGTTTTGGATCAGACCATTGATTACACAGCTATGGATCTAACTAATCCGCCTGATACACTTTGGGGTGTTGATGTGAGTCATTATCAGGGGAAAATTGATTTTGACGATTTGGAAGAGGGCGCTCATTTTGTTATACTTCGAGCCTCAATAGGACCAAATGGAAAATGTGACCAACGGTTTTATGGCAACTATGCAAAAGCAGCAAAGTCAAAATTGTTGCTCGGATTTTATCACTTTTTCTATTTCGACCGTGATGGCGAACTACAGGCCAAGATTTTTTTGGATGCCACTAATGGAAAACGAAATAATTTCCCTTTGATAATTGATTTTGAAGAGTCGAAAGTTGTCAATAATCCCAAAGAGATGAACGTGGATACATCTGTTTACAATCTACGCAAGATGGTTGATTATCTCCAGTCTCAGGGGAAAGATGTGATGATTTATTCCAACCGTCATTGCTATGCTAAATATAAAATTGCATCTAATTTCCCTGGTGTGAAACTATGGGTCGCTGATTATAACGCGATGTTTGTGACGGAAGATTTCCCCGACTGTTATATTCAGCAGTATGCTTGTGACGGTAAGGTTTATGGTATTCATGCAGACGTGGATTTGAACGTCATCGTCGACAGCAAGATGATTATAACGCCAGAAAAACAGCCGCAACAGTGATTTTTCGCGTTTTTTTCTCTTATTTCATTGTATTTGGTGCTATCTTTGCCAAAATTTTGGTATAAGGTTGAAAAAATACAGATATGACAAGAGAAGAATTATTTGAGAATATCAAGAAGAAACAGTCGTTTCTTTGTGTAGGTCTGGACACAGACGTGAACAAGATTCCT
>CAMJFV010000032.1 GCA_946405045.1 uncultured Bacteroidales bacterium
ATGATACCCACGAACAGACCACCAAGAGTTGTCACCATGGCAGTGTAGATACCTCCAGCCAATGATGATACGTCAATATTATTACCTGCGTTAGACATCTGGAAGAATGCCTCGATCATTCCGGCTACAGTACCCAAGAATCCGATCATTGGAGCACCACCTGAGATTGTGGCAAGGTAAGAAAGACCATTCTCAAGTTTCGACACTTCAAGGTTGCCGACGTTCTCAACAGCTACCGACACATCTGACATAGGACGGCCAAGACGCTGGATTCCCTTCTCAATCATTCTTGCGCATGGAGTGTTGTTGTTACGGCAAAGATTCAACGCTGCGTCAATCTTTCCCTCCTGGATATAATCCTTAATCTTATCCATGAAACTTTTGTCATATTTCGACGCTGCTCTAATTACAGTCAAACGCTCAAAGAAGATATAGATTGCGACGATGCTAAGAAGTAGCAACGGAATCATAATCCAACCACCCTTCATGGCTGTGTCAAGCAGGTTGATGCTCTGATTTGCAGTCTCCTCAACGTTATTTACAGGAACTGTCTCAGGAATTTGTAAAAGCATGTTTAAATTCATAATTCACAATATTATATAAAGGTTCTTTGTTTACGCTTTTTTGATGGTGTGACCCATACGGTTTTTCTTTGTCTCAATATAGAAACGGTTGTATTTGTTTGGCTCAACCTCGATAGGCACATTCTCCACGATTTCAAGTCCATAGCTTTCCAATCCGATTCTTTTGACAGGGTTGTTTGTCATCAGACGCATCTTCTTGACGCCTAGAATCTGAAGGATCTCAGCTCCTACACCGTATTCTCTCTCATCTGGCTTGAATCCGAGATGAATATTTGCATCGACAGTGTCCAATCCTTCCTCTTGAAGCTTGTATGCTTTGATCTTGTTCATCAGTCCGATGCCACGGCCCTCCTGGTTCATATATAATATGACGCCTTTGCCCTCTTTCTCCACCATCTGCATAGCTTTCTGTAGCTGCTCTCCACAGTCGCAACGGCGAGATCCGAAGATATCTCCAGTAGCGCAAGATGAATGTACACGCACCAATATAGGTTCGTCTGGCTTCCACTCTCCTTTGATTAGGGCAATGTGCTCCAAACCATTTGATTTCTGACGGAAAGGAATCAATTTGAAGTTGCCATATAAAGTAGGCATCTCCACTTTCTCTCCCGTCTCCACAACACACTCTTTCTTTCTTCTGTATGCGATCAAATCCTTGATTGCAATCATCTTCATGCCATATTTCTTGGCTACCTCAATAAGCTGAGGCATACGTGCCATTGTGCCGTCTTCGTTAAGAATTTCGATAAGTGCGGCGGCAGGATGAAGTCCGGAAAGACGCGCCAAATCGACAGCTGCTTCTGTATGTCCGGCACGGGCAAGCACACCGTTGTCCTGGGCATAAAGTGGATTGATATGACCTGGACGTCCGAATGTCGTAGAAGTGCTTATCGGATCAGCAAGAGCTTGTATTGTCATTGCACGGTCGTGTGCGGATACTCCTGTTGTACAGCCTTCAAGTTTGTCTACAGTAACAGTGAATGGGGTGCCAAGAATTGATGTGTTATCTGCCACCTGATGGTCAAGTCCAAGCTCTTTCGCTCTTGAAATAGTGATAGGTGCACAAAGCACTCCACGCCCCTCACGTAGCATGAAATTAATCTTTTCTGGAGTGATAAGTTCCGCTGCTGTGATGAAATCACCTTCGTTCTCACGATCCTCATCATCCACAACAATCACAAACTTACCCTGTCTGAAATCCTCGAGTGCCTCTTCTATTGTGTTTATACTATAGTTCATTATCGTCTATGTTAATTACTTGACTGATTTCTTGTTTTTTCTTTTTAGAGAACAAATTCTTAAAGAATTTGGATATCTTTTTGCCTAAAACTTTTGTCGTAGGCATGTTGAATGTAGCGTCGATTGCTGCTTTGTAAGTTAGGAACAGACCCAAAGGGAATAACATGGCTGAACTGAACCATGTGCCAATCCATACAGGCCAGCTACCATTTCTTGCCATTTTGAATCCTGTATTGTCTACAATATAATAGACGATGAAAAGCAGGATAGAAATTACAACTGGCAAACCAAAGCCTCCTTTTCGGATGATCGCTCCCAATGGGGCTCCGATAAAGAAGAAAATAATGCATGCGAACGAAAGTGTAAACTTACGGTGCCTTTCGATATCATGTTTCCACATTGGCTTGTCGACAGAGGAGTATTTTCTCTCTCCAAAGTAATCAAGCTCATTTCTTACAACCTGCATATTGTTTACAGCTCTGTCAAACGATTCTTTCTGCTGCATTAGTGATCGACGGTTGATTATCGCCTCATAATCTTTGGCTTTTTCCAAAGGAATTGTGTCAAGGTTTGTCTTGACATATCCACTATCTAACTTACGGCCAAAGAACAGAGAATTGACGTATTTATGAGCGTAAGCTGTCGCCAAACTGTCTGACTCAAATCGTAAAGAATCAATAGTTTGTGTGAGCTGTTCAAGATTTTTAGTTGTCTGCTTACCTGCCACCGACTCTTCGCTTACCATATTCAGATTATTGTCGTAGTCCATGATTAATTCACGGTAGACAAAAGTTTCACGTCGGAACGGTATGTTTTTCTTAGATACTTGAACAGCGGAACCCTTCATGTTCTCAAACATCTCGCCATTGTGTAGCTTGAGGATAAATCCCTTTTTGTCTGCGGTTGAGACGAGCATGCCTGAATCCGCAGTCACGATTCTGATGTTATCTGAACTACCTCCACCTGCAGTGCCGGTGAAGTCGTATATCATCATATCATAAAGCATTCTCGTGTCGTGGTTTTTGCTACGCACGTAGATGCTATAGTTGTCGATACCTGTATAGAAAGATCCGACGGGAATAGACACGTCTGGAGATTTATGTCTGATGGAGCGTAGCAGCACCGTCCATTTCAACTGTACGTCTGGCATAACGACGTTAGAAAAATAGAACGAACCGATTGATAAGAATCCGATTACAACAAGATACGGCTTCATTATTCTAAATAGAGATATTCCGGCCGCTTTCATTGCTATCAATTCCAAACGTTCTCCCAATCCGCCGAAACTCATCAGTGACGATAATAGAATCGACAAGGGCAATGCCATTGGAACGAGTGTCAGCGCAGCATAGTAGAAGAATTGACCCATGACTATCAGATCAAGTCCTTTTCCAACCATCTCGTCGATGTATCTCCATAGCGACTGCATCAGCAGAATGAAAAGACATACGAAGAAAGTGGCTAAGAAACTTAGCAAATAGTCTTTCAATAAAAATGTATGTAGGCGTTTTAACTGCATCTTAAACATATTTCGCCTACAAAAATAGTCTTTTTCTATCTTTTTTTCGTGTTTTATGGTACTATATATTGTGATTTTTACGTTTTTTTTGCTCTTTTGCTTTTAAATTATAAACAAAACAAATATTTGAGAAATGGAACTAATAGTATTTTTGATTGTAGGTGCACTTGCTGGTTATCTTGGTGGTCAGTTGATGGGCAAAGCAAACAGCATTTTGGTTAACATTCTTGTTGGTATCATCGGAGGTATGATTGGAGGATGGGTGTTTGGAGATTTGTTCAGTGGTCTTCCAAGTATCGGATCATTTAGCCTTGGTGGTTTGATCACAGCTGTGCTAGGATCATGTATCCTTCTTTGGATTATCGGATTCCTTCAGAAAAAGTAAGTGTAACTGCTTCTAAGTAAAGAAAATAGAAAAGAATAAAAATAAAAAGATCATTGCAAGCGTAGGTTTGCAATGATCTTTTTATTTATATTCCTCCCTTCCGACGATTGCACTCCCTGCACAACATCTGACAATTCTCTGCGACGGTGCGTCCGCCATCGTGCCAAGGAGTGATGTGGTCGGCTTCCATTTGAGAGAGCTCAAAATGGTTGCCACAATCTGCACAAATTCCTTTCTGCCGTTCGTATGCTGCAAGTTTTTGAGCTTCTGTAAATGCTCGAATCGATAAATATTTTTCTTTACGGGTAAGTATATATGGATAAATACCGCTCTTCTTGCTCACATCATCGTCTAAAACAAGTTTGGCCACTTCTTTGTCTATCGCCTCGGTATCATAAACTTCGTTTTTGTATTTTTTGTATAGTTCTCCCCAGTTGACACCCTTCATAATCTTTTTTCGTTCTTTTGTTGGCTTAAATGTGGTTTCTATCCAAGTGATGACCGATTGGAAGAATTGCCACAATGCCGCCGCATTCGTATCATGCTGATGGTTTGCCATATACGTCTCGATATTGCCATCTGAAATCCAAGAAATAACAGTTTCAAGATAGTCTTGACGATTGACTTGCCCAGTCATATACTCACTGCCGATTTTGGCTGCTGGACAACCTATCTTGCTGAAATAACGTTTGGCATCGTTCACCCAACTGCCAGCATAGACAGCATTACGTAATTCCTGTTCAGTCAATTCCTCTCCAGCTATATTTATGGTTTTGAACCATTTCAGCTTTTCACTTTCGGTGCCGCTACAGATGTAAACCTGCAATTCATAATTGAGAATCTGCTCTTTCTCGTCGTCCTGCATATTGTGGAAATATCTGAACATATAAGAGAAATCTCCGTTTACAAATTGACAGATTGAGATAGTGCGTTGCTGACCGTCAATGATTTCATAAGTTCCGTCGTCGCGTGTCGCCCAATACATCACATTTAGGGGAAATCCTTGGGTGAGGGTGTCGATGACTGCGGCACGTTGTTTGTCATTGTAGACGAACTCACGTTGGTAGGGTGGACGCACATCCAGTTTTCCTCCGTATGCTTTTACGCCTTGCTCTGCATTGTCTGCATATCCATCTGTCAGTTCACGGACGCTTATTTTATGTAATTCTATTTTCATGGTTGTATGTAGTAAAATTTTTATTTTTTCTTTCCGTATTCCGATTCTGGCTCTGCCACCATGCACGGCTGTGGCTCAAAGAATGGATACTCTTTGGCTTGTGGCTGTTTGCGACGAATGAGAATACGGGCGTATATCTTTTTCCCATTTACAAAAGGATATCCAAAATTTAAGTGATCTATGGTTGTAGATGCCATTATTCCTAATATCTCAAATTGATTAGGATTGTATTTGTCCAAGAATGTAATAGGCACTCCCATCACTCCATCATAGTCCATTGGAATGTCAGCCACCTTGTTTACATTAATGGCGTTGTAATTGTCGTATTGCGGATATTCCTCTGGATTATAGGTCTTGTATAGGATTATTTCCTCATGTCGTTTGGCGATATCGAGATTGGTAAACCAACATATATTACCCATACTTCGCCATTTTTGTCCTGTCTCGTCAATCCAAAAGCGAGTCGGTTTTGGTTCGTAATAGTCGGGCACTTTGAATTTTGCAAAAGACAGTGTGCTTCCAAGCCAAAGTTGGTTTGCTTTTATATATGTGAATATTTCTTTGTATGTGATGGCATTCTGGTTTCCAATGATTACAAATTTCTTGTTATATTTCATCAGTTGGGCTACATATTCCCGAAATAGCGAAAATGGAGGGTTTGTTACGACAATATCAGCCTCTTTTAGCAATTCTATACATTCTTGAGAACGAAAGTCTCCATTCCCTTTAAGATAATTGATGCCTATTTCTTCGGGATCAGGGATACGATTGCCATTGTGATCGCCTGTGTATTCGAGCCAAATGGCACGTTCCGAATCATTTTGGCTGAATAGGTCACGCTCTTGGCTTTTATAGCAAGTGGTGATTAATTTTTTCAAACCTAATTTTTCAAAGTTGTAGCTGAAATAGTGGAAGAAATTGGAAATGCGAGGATCGTCGCAATTGCATAGCACTACTTTGTCTTTGAAATGTTGTTTGTAGTGCTTCAATTCGTTTTCTATGTCGGAGAGTTCAGTGTAAAACTCATCCTCTTTTGCCTTGTTGGCGGCATTCAAACTCTTATTTCCTGCCATATAGATTGATAGTTTGTGCATCACTATCAATCACTCGAAAGGGGTCTAAAAGAAAGGTGTGAGCCTTCCTATCGCATTCACGAGGAGCCTCGGAGAACCCCGTTGCACCAATTAGAATCAGCCCACACCTTAGCGGCATGAGCATCAACTTTATTTGGTGCAACGGAGAGCAGGATGCCCTTCGTGAATTAGCTTGTTACTCTTTCGTTTTCAAAATCAAGAGTTTCCGAGGCTTTTGTTTTGAATGCGAATAATAGCTAATGCTGTATGTTATTTAGTATTTTGTTTAATTTTTCTTTCTCTTTTCCTATTTTGTTTTTGATATGTCGCAAAGATAATCATTTATTCTTATCCTGCATAATATAATGGATTTCAAGTTGTCGTCTACGGCTCGTGGCATTTCCGCATTATATCATTTATGATTGGATCTCAAATTACGCCGTCAGACGTTCAATATTTGTAGAAAACGATGGAGTATAACCGATAAAGTTGTCAATTTCTTAAAGTTTGATGGAGTATAACCGATAAAGTTGCGTATTTCCCAAAGTTTGATGGAGTATAACCGAATAAATAGGAACGAAAAATGTGTATGGATCGGTGATTTTTTGCGAAATGACGTGTGATGGTTTCGAAATTATTTGTGTCTTAATGCCTCATGGTATAATCCACGTTGAAGCCTTTTCATCATTGGATAAAACAGCACATACGACACCACTGCGCATACGATTGCACAGGTGATGGCGACGGCGATGTCCAATCCCACGTCGAACGCATTTTTGGAAATGGACAATCCGAATATCCTTGAAACTTGCTTGAATATATTTAGGAGGAAGACTCTTACAATCAGTTTTTGAGCCATTCTTTTTATGAATGTAGACACTGCCATGCCCAACAGCGATGTCATCGTTCGTGAGACAATCTTGTCGTGTTTGACCTCGTTGTTCAGAGAGATCAGAATCTCTCCGTCTACATTTTTGTCTGTATGTGTTTCGCTTTTTGGATTGCCGTATAAATACACTAGTTTCTGTGTCAGGATGAACACCACTATCTGAAACTGTATGAAGTCGACGACGCATGCTGTGTACATTGGCCATCCTGTCTGTGGAATGGCAAGCAGGAAAGATAAAGCAGAGACAATCACGCAATGATATAGGATGGCCTTGTTAGAAGCGTCTTTCACCTCTTGCTTTGGCAAAACATCAATAGGTGAGCAATCGTTGAAGGTTCGGTTGAATATGCGTTTCAGATAAGAGTCTCTGTCGATGACGGCAAATGGCAGACGAAGGCCAGTCAGCAAGACACTGTCCCATATCGTGGTCAATTTCTGAATGATTCCCTTTATCTGGCTTTGAATGCCCATCCTATTTGATAGCAGAGACGTCTATATAATAGTAGAGACGTCGCAATGCGGCGTCTCTACATGAATTTATCGCCAATAAATAATTATCTGCCTGAGTACATGCTGTCGTAGTACTTCTCGTATTCACCAGAAGTGATCTTGTCCATCCACTCCTGATTCTCAAGATACCACTTGACAGTCTTTTCGATACCTTCCTCAAACTGTAGGCTTGGCTCCCAACCCAATTCAGCCTGAAGCTTGCGTGAGTCGATAGCATAGCGTGCGTCGTGTCCAAGACGGTCTGTGACGTATGTGATAAGATCCATGTCCTCACCCTCTTTTCTTCCAAGAAGACGGTCGACAGTGTTGATCACGACCTTGATGATGTCGATATTCTTCCACTCGTTGAATCCACCGATATTGTAAGTCTCAGCAATCTTACCTTTGTGGAAGATAACGTCGATTGCACGTGCATGGTCTTCAACGAACAGCCAGTCGCGTACGTTCTCACCTTTGCCGTATACTGGCAATGGCTTGCGGTGGCGGATATTGTTGATGAACAGCGGAATCAGTTTCTCAGGGAACTGGTATGGACCGTAGTTGTTGGAGCAGTTAGTCACGATAGTAGGCATGCCGTAAGTGTCGTGGAATGCTCTCACAAAATGGTCAGACGAAGCCTTAGAAGCTGAGTATGGAGAGTGTGGGTTGTATTTTGTTGTCTCCAAGAAGAAATCCTTACCATAAGCCTCATGGTGTTTGCCAGAAGAAGCTTTAGTAGTGAATGGAGGCTCAACACCCTCTGGATTAGTCATCTCCAATGCTCCATACACCTCATCTGTAGAGATGTGGTAGAAACGTTTTCCTTCGTATTTTTCAGGAAGAGACTCCCAATAAAGTTTTGCGGCCTGAAGCAAAGAAAGAGTACCCATCACGTTTGTCTTTGCAAAAGTGAAAGGATCCTTGATTGATCTGTCGACGTGGCTCTCTGCAGCCAAGTGGATGATTCCGTCGACTTTCTCATCCTGCATAAGCATGTAGAATGCGTCGAAGTCGCAGATATCCATCTTCACGAATTTATAGTTTGGCTTGTCCTCGATATCTTTCAGATTTTCAAGGTTTCCGGCGTATGTCAACTTATCAAGATTGATAATGTTGTATTCAGGATATTTGTTTACAAACAAACGGACTACGTGCGAACCGATAAATCCCGCACCTCCTGTAATAACGATATTTCTTTTGAAATTCATACTATTCAAGTGTATAATTTTTGCAAAGATATGTAAAAATGCCGAATGCGAAATGCTTAATGTAAAAAAAGAGACGATGCGAGCACCGTCTCTACAGAATATTTTGATTTTTACGATTATTTCGCAACGATCAAGAAGTAGTTCTTCTTTCCACGCTGAGCAAGGATATACTTGCCGTTAAGAAGAGAATCAGCGTTGATTACAGTATCGTAGGAAGCCAACTTCTCTTTATTGATTGCAACGCCACCGCCTTGAACCATCTTTCTCAACTCACCCTTTGAAGCGAATACATTTGCTTTGTCTGTAAGCAAGTCTGCAGCTGCGATTCCAGCCTCAATCTCACTTTTGGAAACCTCAAACTGAGGCACTCCTTCAAACACTGAAAGTAGAGTCTCCTCATCAAGTTTCTTCAATGAGTCTGCTGTTGCATTTCCGAACAAGATATTTGAAGCCTCAACCGCTGCCTCATAATCCTCACGTGAGTGAACCATTACTGTAAGTTCTTCAGCAAGTCTCTTCTGAAGTGGGCGCAAGTGTGGAGCCTCAGCCTGTTCCTTCACCAAACCTTCGATCTCCTCTTTTGAAAGAGATGTGAAGATCTTGATGTACTTTTCTGCATCGTCGTCTGAAACGTTTAGCCAGAATTGGTAGAACTTGTATGGAGAAGTACGCTTTCTGTCAAGCCATACGTTGCCCGACTCAGTTTTTCCGAACTTCTTTCCGTCTGCCTTAGTGATAAGAGGACAAGTAAGAGCGTATGCCTCAGCACCGCTGATCTTACGGATCATCTCAGTTCCAGTAGTGATGTTACCCCATTGGTCTGCACCACCAAGTTGAAGCTTACAGTTCTTAGTCTCGTTCAGGTAGACGAAGTCGTAACCCTGAAGAAGCTGGTAAGAGAATTCTGTGAACGACATACCGTCAGCACCGTTCTCACCTGTGAAACGACGCTTTACAGAATCCTTACTCATCATATAATTTACAGTGATAAGTTTACCGATGTTGCGGATGAAATCAAGGAAAGTGAAGTTTTTCATCCAATCGTAGTTGTTGACAAGTTCAGCTTTGTTTGGAGCATCGCTGTCGAAATCCAAAAATTTTGAAAGCTGAGCCTTGATGCACTCTTGATTGTGGCGAAGCATAGCCTCGTCGATAAGCACACGCTCCTGTGACTTTCCAGAAGGGTCGCCGATCATACCTGTAGCACCACCGATAAGGGCAAGCGGTTTGTGTCCAGAACGTTGGAAATGACGAAGCATCATCACACCAACAAGGTGACCGATATGTAGTGAGTCAGCAGTTGGGTCGATACCCAAATATGCTGTTGTGACCTCTTTTTTCAATTGTTCTTCTGTGCCCGGCGTCATGTCCTGAATCATGCCGCGCCATCTTAGTTCTTCAACGAAATTCATATATCTATATTTCTGTTTTCTTTTAAAAGCGTCGGCAAAAATAATATTTTTTTAGGGAAAAATAGTTGAATATCGTATAATTAAACTAAATTTGCGGACAAAATATAAAACGTAACTTATAATTCTTATGATTAATTCACAAGATATCAAGATCGGAAGCTGCGTTCGTTTGGATGGCAAGCTTTATTTCTGTATTGATTTCCAGCATGTAAAGCCAGGTAAGGGTAATACAATCATGCGTGTTAAGCTAAAGTGTGTAACTGATGGTCGCGTATTGGAGCGTCGCTTTGATATTGGAGAGAAGCTTGAGGATGTACGCGTAGAGCGTCGTGAGCACCAGTACCTTTACAAGGAGGGTGAGGATCTAATCTTCATGAACAATGAGACTTTCGAGCAGATTCCTTTGAATCCAGAGTTGGTGACAGGTGTTGAGTATATGAAGGAGGGTGACACAGTAGAGCTTGTTGTTGATGCTTCTAACGAGAACGTTCTTTTCGGAGAAATGCCAATCAAGACTAAGCTTAAGGTTACTTACACAGAGCCAGGTATCAAGGGTGATACAGCAACTAATACTCTTAAGCCTGCTACAGTTGAGACTGGTGCAGAGGTACGTGTTCCTTTGTTCATCGAGGAAGGTGCTATCATCGAGATCGATACTCGTGACGGTTCTTACCTTGGAAGAGAGAGATAAGAGACATTTTAATGTTTGTTCTATTTGGGCGACGAGGCATTTATTGCTTAGTTGCCCATTTTTTATTATATAATATGTATAGTCTGATATGAAGAAGATAAAAATCACAGTTGTCCGTAAGGCTTGTTATAAGGATCTGATGGAGAAATATGAAAATCCTATTGAGCATGCATGTGATTTGAATGAGGGTCAGGTGTTCATCGCTAACGGGTGGGAGAGACCGGAAGGTTTCTGCATCAGTGCATGGGAGAGTATTTCTCCATTTGTGATGACTCTTGCACATGGAGGAGAGAATTTCTACGGCGGATGGATGAAGAACCCTAAGTCGGCAATGATCTCTTGCAATGATGGATTTCGCCCCGTCTCCTTTTTGATTGAGACTTTGGAGGAAGAAGGTTAAGACGAAGCTGTTAACAAAAACAATATAGTTATGAATATAGGAGATAAAATACCTGCTATTCTTGGTAAAGATCAGGATGGTAATGAGATTAAGGCGGAAGATTTCCGTGGAAAGAAGTTGGTGCTTTATGCATATCCTAAAGACAACACAGGAGGATGCACTGCTGAGGCTTGTTCTCTACGTGATCATAAATCAGAATTGTCTGCGAAAGGTTACGAAATTATTGGTATAAGTAAAGATTCTGCAACGTCGCACAAGAAATTCATTGAGAAACAGGATCTTAATTTTAATCTTATTGCTGATACAGATACAACTCTGCTTCAGGAACTTGGAGCGTGGGGAGAAAAGAAATTTATGGGCAAAACATGTGTTGGCACTCTTCGTACTACTTTTCTTGTGAATGAAGAAGGTGTCATTACTCACATTTTCACACCTAAGGAGATTAAAACCAAACTGCATGCTGAGCAGATATTGGAAGTGATTGGGAAAATGTGATGAAAAAATGTCTTTTTGTCCAAATACAGCACAAAATTTGTTCGAAATGTACAAATGGACGTCAAAAAGTGTTGTTTGACAACATTTATTTGTTAGTTTTGCATCAGTTAAAACGTTTTTAAAGCAAATAAACATGAAAAAACTTATTTTTGCTTCAGCAGCTCTTTGTGCAGCTGCTACTATCTCAGCACAGGAGGTAGTTGAGGCACAGGCACAGCCACAAACTCAGGTAGAAGAGGCTCCAGCTGCTAAGACATTTAAGGCTGGTTCTGAGAGATTCGGTGCAGAGGCAGGTCTTTCTCTAGGTAATGGTTTCAGCTTGAACGGTGGTAATCTAAATTTCAACTACACTTTGTCTGATGAGTGGATGGTTCGTTTAGGTTTTGGAGTTATTGTAGATAAGACAGCTTCTAATGATGAGGATGGCAACAAGGCTCACAACACACAATCATCATTTAACATTAAGCCAGGTATCATTTATTCTTTCTCTGGAACAGATCGTCTTGAGCCATACGTAGGATTGGAGCTTGTTTTTGGACTTGATTCATCTTGCGAGTATAGCAATGTTAAGCAAGACGGTGCAACTTATGAGAGAGAGAATAAGACAAGAAATAGCCACTTCGGTGCTAATGCAGTAACTGGTTTCAATTTCTATGTAGCAAAGGATCTTTACGTAGGTGCTGAGGTTGGTTTGGGATTTGTTGTTACTCCACAATCTCACAAGTTTGGAACTGATGAAGAAGGAAAGGAATATGATTCAAAGGACGACAAATCAAAGTCTCATACAACTCATATCAGTCCTAATTGCACACCTTCAGTTCGTGTAGGTTGGAAGTTCTAATCAATTAGAAATTTAATGAGGAATGTTAAATCATTTCCTCTAACAGTAAAAAACACGGGTTCCGTTTTGGAATCCGTGTTTTCTTATTTCTAATTCTTAATTTTTCATTTAGCATTGACTTTGTATGTCTTTGCTGAATCCTTCGATTTCAACAAATATACGCCTTTGCCAAACAC
>CAMJFV010000033.1 GCA_946405045.1 uncultured Bacteroidales bacterium
ATTCACAAGTTTGTCCAATCCTATTTCTTTTGCCACGACGTTTAGTGTCTCTCTCTTCACAATTTTAGATCGAAGGTTTGTGAGATAACCTTCATCGCGTGTCTTGTAGTTGTTGTAAAGAAAGTCTGCCACCACAGAACTCAGCACGGCATCTCCCAGAAACTCAAGTCTTTCGTTGTTGCCTTTACCGTGGGAAGCCAGTTTGTGTCGCAAAGCCAACTGGTAGTGGCTTATATTGGTTGGACTGAATCCAAGCATTGCTTTTAATTCGGCAAACTCAGGACTCTGATCCTCTTCTTGTTCTGTCTTTTTAGTTGATTCTGTGTTTGGTTCTGTCTGAAAATCTTCAATTTCTATTGCAGGAAGGAATTTGCTTATGAACCTTTGCAACATGTTACTCTGCATATCTCTTAAATACTAAACAAGCATTCTGTCCACCGAATCCGAATGAGTTTGACAACACCACGTCTACTTTTCTGTTTTGTGGAGTGTTAAACGTAAAATTCATCTTATAGTCGATTTTAGGGTCGACATCATCTTCACGATGATTGATTGTCGGCGGAACTACATTATTTTCTATCGCTTTGACACAGATGACTGCTTCCATAGCACCAGCGGCGCCAAGCAAGTGTCCTGTCATTGTTTTTGTGGAACTGATATTTAGATTGTATGCATGGTCACCAAACACCTTTTGAATGGCGATTATCTCAGAAAGGTCGCCTAAAGGAGTGGATGTTCCGTGTGCGTTTATATAATCTACGTCAGAAAGTTTGATGTTTGCTTCTGCTATCGCATTCTGCATTGCTAGTGTCGCACCATCACCTGTAGGGTGGGTCGCAGTAAGGTGGTATGCGTCGGAAGATGCGCCAAAACCGATGATCTCGGCGTAGATCTTAGCTCCACGTTTTTTCGCATGTTCTAGGTCTTCAAGCAACAAGCAACCAGAGCCTTCACCCATCACAAAGCCGTCACGTGAACCACTGAATGCTCTTGATGCGGTTTTGTACTCATCATTGTTAGTGGAAAGTGCTCGCATAACACTGAATCCACCCATTGAACCAGCGGTGATTGCCGCTTCAGTTCCACCAGCCACCATTGCGTTTGCTTTGCCAAGGCGGATCATATCGCAGGCTACTCCGATAGCGTGTGCACTGGAAGCACAAGCGGAAACAATGCCGAAGTTTGGACCTCTGAATCCAAATTCTATGGAAATATTGCCTGCCGCTATATTTCCAAGCATTTTAGGAACGAAGTATGGGTTGAATCTAGGAACCTTATCTTCGCTGGCGTAAAAATTACCGATTTCCTCCTCAAAGGTAGTCAGACCTCCGATTCCAGAAGAGACAAGGACGCCAATCCTGTCTTTGTCGACTGAATTCAAATCCAATCCTGAATCCGCTATACACTCACGAGCAGCGATTCTAGCGAACTGCACCGAAGGGTCGAGTTTGCGGATCTCTTTCTTTTCGAAGTGGTCGGCTGGATTGAAATTCTTCACCTCACAGGCAAAATGAACTTTATGTTTGGAGTGGTCAAAATGTGAAATGGGTCCAGCACCACTCACCCCAGCAAGCAAATTCTGCCACATTTCTGCTACAGTATTGCCAATTGGTGTGACTGATCCTAGACCCGTAACGACAACTCTCTTAAAACTCATTTGTCTTTTAGAGATGTTTTTTTCTTACTTTGCGTTTGCTGTCAAGAAGTCGATTGCCTCACCTACAGTAGTGATGCTCTCTGCCTTGTCCTCAGGGATCTCAGTACCGAAAGCTTTCTCGAACTCCATGATCAACTCTACAGTGTCAAGAGAATCAGCTCCCAAATCGTTTGTGAAGCTTGCCTCACGAGTTACCTCTGACTCCTCAACACCCAACTTCTCAACGATGATAGCCTTTACTTTTTCTTCAACTTCAGCTGTTGACATAACCTTAAAAATTTAGTTAACGAATAAAATTTTATTTTTTTCGAATGCAAAGGAATAAAAAATTAGTGACTTTTATGTGTTTTCCACCATGTTTTTTTGATTTTAGATGCAAAAAAGTGTTATTTTTGCACCCAACATATTTAATATAGATGAAAAATATAGCGATTTTAGCATCTGGATCAGGTTCCAATGCTGAAAATATTGTGAATTACTTCAAGGACAGAGAGGATATTTCTTTTAAGATATATTCCAACAAGAAGGATGCCTTCGTTTTGGAGAGAGCCAAGCGTTTGGGTGTTCCGTGTGAAAGTTTTTTGAAGAGTGAGTTGGAAGACGGTACTTTATTGAGTAAACTGATTTCTGAAAAGGTTGATTTTGTGGTGTTGGCAGGATTCTTGTTGAAGATTCCAGATGCGATGTTGTCTGTATTTCCTGACAGAATTGTAAATATTCACCCATCTTTGCTTCCAAAATACGGTGGTAAGGGTATGTATGGAATGAAAGTCCATGAGGCTGTTGTAGCGGCTGGAGAAAAGGAATCTGGAATCACAATCCATATTATTGACGACCATTATGATGAGGGGAGTGTGGTGTTCCAGACAACTGTGCCTGTGCTTCCTACTGATTCGCCAGAAGATGTGGCTCACAAGGTCCATGAGTTGGAATATAAGTATTTCCCTCAGGTGATTGATGAGTTGATTTCGAAATTGTAATTGAATTTCAATATGATAAACAAAAAAAGACGCAGGAATGCGTCTTTTTTTGTTTATGTATAAGTTTGCTATCCAATAAATAAAGAAATCGCTATAGAAAGCAATATACGTACTTTTAGAGATAGAATATATCTAATAATTATTCAATAATAATCCTTGCCTTTTATAACTGCTCGTTCTTACGAACTCGCAGAAGAGAGCGTGGAGTTAGGGCATTCTGCCCTTAACAATCCTCCACCATCACCCCTCCACCATCAATCAATGAGTCTTCACTTCTGCGTCTGATCCTGCATTAGGCTCTTGGATTGTTCCTTTTTTGCTCTCTTTCTCTTGATAAGCGGCAGCACGCTTCTTGTTTATCTCCTCTGCATTCTGCAGCACTCCGGCAGAAAAGACCAATGTCTCGATGACTTCTCCTTTGTCATTGTATGTGGTCCAGTCTCCTTCACGCTTGTCGTTCTTATGCATACCAGTCTCCACAATCTTGTCAGTGCCGTCGTATGCCACATATTTGCCTTCCTTCAATCCGTTGACATACTCCACTGTGTAGTATAGTTTTCCGTCGCCAAGATAGAATTTGGCTGTGCCATGGATCTTGTCGTCGACGTATGGAATCTCCTCCATCATTATGCCGTCTTTGTTGTACGACTTCTTCATTCCATGCTTCTTACCCTCTTTGTAGTTCTCCACCAAAGTCAGCTTGCCTTTGTTGTAAAACTCCCACTTGCCGTCTTTCTCTTTGCCTACGTAAGATCCTTGTGATGAGATAGTTGTACCGTCGGCTTCATAGAATACGGCTTTGCTATGAGTGGCGTCTGTGTATGTCTGCACACATTGTGGTCTGCCATTTTCATAGAAGTGCTGGAATTCTCCCACTGGCACGTCATCTTTGAAATTGCCGATGTACTTTGGATTGCCGTTAGGGTAGAATTTGCCCCATTCTCCCTGCTTTTTGCCTTTTTTGTCTGTTTTGTTCTGTGGCTCTGCCATTGCTGCTGCAGCCACACACGATAATGCTATCAAAAAATATTTTGTTCTCATATCTAATCTTATTTCGAATTAAGTTCATTAAACACTTTTTCGATATGCTCATTGGTTGTCTTCACATAGTTCCTGCAAAAAGAGATCAGTTCAGACGCTCTTTTCACTTTCGTTTGAAGCTCATCAATGGAGATTTCATCGTTTTCTGCCGCTGCCACGATAGAATTCAATTCTTCGTATGCTTCAGTGTATGTAAGTTTTTCTTTCATATCTTTTATGTTTGTGTTGACGGGGCTGTTCCCCTCTTTCGTCAATGATAAATCTCGTCGACGGTACTTGTTATTCTTCCTCCGGAGCAAACAGTCTCGATTCTGTCACCGTTTTTCAGAGTGGAGATAGAGATCGGTTTGCCGTCCTTCAAAGTTAAGGAATATCCTCGTTTGAAAGCTTCTTCTGGCGAAATACTTTTGATTTTTTGCTCCAACAGATCAAATTCGGACAATTTTTGTGAGATTGTGAATTTCACAGCTCTTGAAATGTTGTATTGTTTCGACGAGAGGTCTCGGATGACATCGTCGGCCATTCTTTTTGCTGAAATCTGTAGACGTAATGCGTTGGAATCAATTTTCTGTTTCTCAATGTCAGTCGCAGATTTTGCTTTTGCCGACAAAAACTCTGTTATCTGTGTCAATCTCTGTTTCTCGTTGCTTAACGTGTCTGCCGCATAAGCAAACAGTCTTTGCGAACAATCCTCTACATTTTTCCATGCTGCGTCGACGGTGTGGATAAGGAAGTCTGCAACGGCTGTCGGAGTCTTCAACTCCAAGTGGGCTACGATATCCACCACACTTGTGTCTTTTGTATGGCCGATTCCTGCCAACACAGGTAATGGAAACAGAGCGACCTCTCTGGCTACTGCATAGTCGTCGAACGCTTTCAGATCCATTTCGCTGCCTCCTCCACGGATGATGACGGCAACGTCGAAGATGGCCCCGTCTTGACATGCACGTCCGTTTTGAGACGCACGTCCGTGCGTCTCTACGTCATTTTTGATTTGCAATAATGCATCTATGACGCTTTGTGGAGATTTCTCTCCTTGCATCAACGCTGGATAGAGGGCTGTGTAGAATTTATATCCTAACGGATTGTTTGTGAGCTGGTTTACAAAATCCTGATAACCGGCGGCTGAGGCTGAACTGATCACAGCTATTTTCTGGGGAACAAGAGAGAGACGGAGTCTTTTGTTGTTTTCGATTATCCCTTCCTGAGCAAGTCGGTTGATCGTCTCCTGTCTGCGTAACGCAATCTCTCCAAGTGTGTATCTTGGCTCGATGCCTACGATGTTGAGGCTGAATCCGAACTCGGAATGGAAACTTGGGGATGCGAGAACTTGCACTCTCATTCCTGATGCCAATTGTAATCCTGTCTGCTGGAAAAATTTGATGGACAGAGTGTCGAAAACGTTTTTCCAAATCGTGGCTCTACATTTGGCGATGATCCTTCCCGACGCATCTGTTTCAGCCAAAGTGAGGTAGCAATGCCCACGATAGCTGATCTCCGCTATCTCCGCACATATCCAGTACGGCCCAGCCAAACTTCTTTGGATGGTGCGGCTTACTGCATTCAGCACTTCGGATAATGAGAAAACTTCTTCCTCCATGTCGGGTTATCTTTTGCGGAGACGAGTATGCTCCCGTCTTCACGAGTGATTATTGAATCATCTTTATCAATTCTGGCAACGCCTTTTCAAAACGTACGCCATACCAATGGTCACTGTCTCCTTCTGTAGTCTTGATGGCAGCGACGGTATAGTCTACGGCTATTCTCGCGGATTCCTCGAGACTTTTGCCAAGGAAGTACGCTCCACTGAAAGTGCTGGAGAAAATGTCTCCTGTTCCGTGGTATACACCTGGAATCCTAGGTCGTGAGCAGATGGATATCTTGTCGGTCTCTGCATTGTATATCGCCACACCTTGCTCTCCCTCTTTCATCTCCACTCCTGTCATCACGATGTTTTTCGCTCCGATTTTGCGTAGACCAGCGATCACATGCTCCACATATTCCATTGTGTGGCCTGTTACGTGGAACTCTTCGCCAAGCATGAACGCACATTCTGTGATGTTTGGAAGAATCACGTCAGCTTTGGCACAGAAATTTTTCATGCTCTCCACAAAATCCTGGTCAAAACCAGCATAAAGTTTTCCGTGGTCTCCCATTACAGGATCGACGATAAGCTTAGCGTCTTCAGTTGTGACCTCATTGAATATGTCTAGGATGTATTGCAACTGTTTTGCAGTGACATAGCCTGTGTAGACGGCTCCAAATTTGATGCCTTCTTTTTTCCAATGTTCTTTGATGGCTGGCAGATCTTCTGTCAGATCACGGAATGTGTATCCTTTGAATCCTCCGGTGTGTGTGGAAAGGACTGCAGACGGAAGGACCGCCGTCTCTATTCCCATAGCCGAAAGGATAGGTAGAGCCACCGTCAGAGAACATTGTCCGACGCATGAGATATCTTGTATTGTCAAAATTCGTTTTTGATCCATCATCCCTTTATGTAGGTTTTGCTTTTTGTTTTTTTGTATTGTATGAAGTACAGAGGAGTTTACTCTTCACTCTGTGTCGCACATTCGGTGCTTTCTTACGATGACTTCTGCGGATTCGATTTCTCCTGTCATAGGAGGGTTCAGTTTCGCTACCGACACTTCCGCTTCTTCCGCTTGTGTGAATGATTGGAGTATTCTGTCGACGATGCTTTCAGCCACTGTCTCGATAAGCACGCGTTGCTTATGCATCTCTTCTCTGACTATGTCGTTTATCTCCGCGTAGTTGATCGTTTTTGTCAGATCGTCGTTTTTAGCAGCGTCTCCCCAATCAGCTTTCACTTCCACATTGACGATATAGTCCGCACCTACAACATTTTCAGTCGGGATCGCTCCGTGGAATGCGTGGATTCGGATGTTGTTGAGTCGGATCAAACGGATTGTTTTCATTTGAAGAAGCTGAAATTGACGTGTCCGTAATTGCGGTGACGGAAGAAATGATCGTCGTCGCTGAAATCAAAATCTTTCGGATGCTCCAAAATGAGCATGCCATCCTCTGCCAACAGACCTAAATCTGCCACCAACTGTGGAATCTCCTTTAATCGTTCATGTGAATATGGAGGGTCGGCAAATATGATGTCGTACTTGCGGCCACATTTCTCGATGAATTTGAAACTGTCACCTTTGATTATTTCCCACGAATCTTTGAGATTCAGTTCGTCTCTTGTCTTTCGAATGAAATTGAAATTGATCTGGTTCATCTCAATGAGTGTCACGTCTGTGCAACCTCTGGAGATGAATTCCAAACTTATGCTTCCTGTCCCACCAAACATGTCAAGCACGGCCAATTCTTCAAAATCCACTTCGTTGTTGAGGATGTTGAACAAACCTTCTTTGGCTATGTCTGTAGTGGGGCGAGCCTTCAGGTTTGCTGGAGGCGACAATCGTCGGCCTTTTAAGAAACCGCTTACTATACGCATATCGGAAGTTGATAGATTGTTAAAAACTGATGTTTGTTCTTTATGCTTGAGAATGCTGATTTCTCCACGATTCCTTTCGGAGTGGCAGAAAACTCAATCTTCGCAATGTATTTTGCGAGATGGTTCACGACGGAGGAGTTTTCGTCAACCTCTCCGCTCACTACACATTTGACATCGTATTGGTCGATATGGTAGTTGTCCATCAATCCAAGCACAAAGAAAAGAAACTCGTCTGCGGTCTGATATTGGAAGATGTTGGCAAGCTTCAGTTTGCCTCCTTCAATATAGATGACGTCCACAGAAGAGGTACGGATGTTAAGATGAAGGTATGAGCCTTTGCATTTTTTGCTGTTGAACATTGCATTGAAAAGCAATGGCATCATCTGGCTGTGAATTGTCGCACTCGGTTTGTTGCGACGGATGATCTCCTCGTGTTTTTGAGGTATAGTGTAGACGACGGAGATCTCGTTTGTAGGCAATGTCTCAGTCAGTACCGTTGCACCGTCTACATTGCCAAAATTCAGCTCGGCAATCTTTTTCGCTTCCACATCTTCCAACATTGGAGTGGGGAAGAGCGTGAATTGTTGAGTCTCATAGACGACGTTGGTCTTGAGATACTCAGCCGCTAACACATTGTTTGACCTGCATTCATCTGCGAAGATGTCGATGCCGTGACGGTTGCTGTCTATGATCTTTGTCATATACAGCAACTTGTTGTCGCTTTGATCAGACACAACAAAACAAAGTCCATCCGGCAAGATGCGGATGGACAATATTTTGCTATAACTGTTAGCTGCGTCGAAATTGCGAATTGAATATTCTTTTCTCTGCATCTTATGCTATTACTCCCAGTTTCCTGCGTTGTTGTTTGGAGTCACGATGTCTCCAACCTTCAAGCCAGGGTACTTGTCTGTCTTCTTAGCCTCATCGCAAAGGTTTACAATCTCGCGGTGGTTCAAACCGTTCAAGTAAACTGTGTATGGAGCTCTAGCCTCAAACAAAGGCAATGGAAGACCTGATTTTGTTGACTGAGTGACTGTGTCAAGCTCGAATTTAGCACCACCTGAGTAAGGAATGAATGCAAGTGAATCTGGATTGAAACCAGCAGGGAAAATGCTTGACAATACACTTACGTATGATGTATCACGCTTGAAGTTTGCTTTGAACTCCTCGAAATCTGTAATACCACATGCTGCAGCTGAATCAGCCAAGTTCTCTGCGATGAAATGAAGAGCCTTCTGCTCTGTCAATCCCTTAGACAACTGCTCGTCTGTGATCTCACCTTGCTTGTAGATCTGAGCCTTCTGACCATTCTTAACGAAATCGATTAGCTCATCAAAACTTCCTGCATAACGTCCGTTCTGATCCTTGTACTCGATCTGTGCCTTACGGATGTCAATCAAGCGAGCGATGATTGGTTTCTGACGGAAATCTCTCTGCTCTTGGAATTCAATAGGAGTGTTGATGCTGTCGTAGCACAACCAAATCAAGAAAAGTGATGCCAAAACAAGCATCGATGTGATTACATACCTCATTTTTATAGTCTATTTTTTGTTTTTACTTTGTTATTGTTTTGCAAAAATAAAAATATTTAGAATTTTGCGTTGCAATTTTGTCTTTTTATTTGCAGTTTATGGATTATAAATCGCTACAATCGCTAATTATTGCCAATATTGGTCATAAACCGACACAACTTCAGTCGATGTGCGCTCAGGCATTGTCGCTCTTTATATGTGCTGGTGAGGATCGGTCTGCCTTTGTTCTCCGTGGATATGCAGGTACGGGAAAGACGACGATTATCAGTTCGCTTATCAAGGCTTTGCGTTCTGTCCACTATAATGTTGTGCTTCTTGCCCCTACAGGTAGGGCTGCAAAGGTGCTGTCTGACTATTCTGGTATGCCTGCCTACACAATCCATAAGTGGATTTATCAGATGGGTACTGGAATGGACAGAATGGAGGTGAATGCGATTGCCACCAACCGTTTCCGTGACACTCTTTTTGTGGTTGACGAGGCTTCCATGATCAGCGATCAAAAGATAGGTGATTCCACGGATCTGCTGTCAGACTTGGTGGAGTATGTTTACGAGGGTATCGGATGCCAGCTTCTTTTGTGTGGCGATACAGCCCAGCTCCCTCCCGTCTTCCTTGATTATTCTCCTGCTCTCGATAATTCCACGCTCGAGCGACTTGGCTTGACTGTATATGGCGGTGTGTTGACGGAGGTCGTGCGTCAGCAGTCGGATAGCGGTATCCTGGTCAATGCGACCATGCTGCGTGACAAAATCAATGAGGGAATGTGTGATTTCGAGTTTCCTGAATTTGAAGTTGACGGATATAAAGACATCTGTCATGCTGATCCGCAGGAACTGGTGGAGACTATCGCGTCGTGCTATAGCAAATATGGGGAAGACGATACGATTATCATCACTCGTTACAATGCTCGTGCGAAACTTTTCAATCAGGCTGTCCGTGCACGTGTGCTCGACAGAGATGATGAGCTATGTGGTGGTGACGCATTGATGGTTGTCGCCAACAATTATTATTGGTCGAAGACGATTCCAGAGATGAGTTTTATCGCAAATGGAGATACTGCATCTGTGAAGAGAGTCCGAAAAATCACTGAACTATACGGACATAAGTATGCGGATGTGACACTCTATTTCAATGATTATGATGTCGAGTTGGAGGCGACGGTGATGATGGATCTGCTGCACAACGACTCTCCGTCGCTCAGCCAGAAAGAGTGGCAAGACCTTTATTCTGCGGTTGAGGAGGATTACATGGATATCCCTACGCAGACAGAGAGACGTAAGATGATGCGTCAGGATAAGTATCTGAATGCGTTGCAGGTGAAATTTGCGTATGCCATCACGGCGCACAAGGCACAGGGTGGACAGTGGTCGGCAGTCTTCATTGATCCGGGACTCATTCGTGCTGAGCAACTCGACACTAATTTCTATCGCTGGATCTATACCTCCTTGACTCGTTCAACGAAGGAGGTCTATCTGATCAATTGGCGATGTGCGGATTTGGAATGAATTATAAATGCGGAATGCAAAATGCGAAATTATGAATGTTCCCAACAGATGGATTATCCCCACAATTATGCATTACGCATTATGAATTTATTTAATGATAACCTTCGTCGACTGATTGCCGTCAGTCACCACATAAACCCCTTTTGAAACAGATTGTTTGATCTCTGCGCTTCCATTAGCATCAGTTGTTCCGGAAGCGACAATCTTTCCGTTCATTTCAAACACCTGAATCTTGGCATTGGGTTGTGCGTCGACAACATAGATTGTTCCGTTTGCTACATAAACCTGCAGTGCTTGGCTGCTTATTGTAGAATATCCTGTAACATTTTTATTCACAACCGGACGAACGGAAAGTCCATTGCGGCGCTCTATGGGTGCAAATGAATATCCACTCTTAGTGCTTAACATAAAGCGATAAGCATCATCATCTTCCTCCTCAAAGAGCGAAGACGACCAATATACGCCGTTGATACCCACGGAGTTGATGATTCGTGAATTATAGCGGTAACCAGCGGCAGGGAAAAAGACAAAGTTGCCGTTCTTTGCTGTGAATTTAGTTCCAGAAACTCCTTTTATCTCTGTCCAATTGAATTCGCAATTCTCTGTGAGTTCTTTCAACTCTTCATTAGTAGGCATTCTCCACTCTCCTCCCCAGTTGGCAGTTGCTGCATCATCCTCAGGTAGAAGTGTAGTGAAATCGTCAATTGTACCTGGATATTCTTTGCCTGTATTATACTTTGTCAAGGTATCCAATTGCCATTTCTGTAAGACATCTTCCGTTAAACTTACTTTCGCATATTTGTATGTGTTCCAGTCGTAAACATCCTTCGGTTCTGTCTCTCCCCATGCGAAATAGTTTCCAAACTCTGTCGGCTTGGTTGCTCCCACGTTGTATGTCGCCCAAAGAGTTCCGCTTGGAAGATCAAAGTCGACGTAGCCGTGGCCAGCTATCTCTCCACTGACCGTAAAGGTATCCTTTATTATCTCTTTGTATTGAGCATAGATGTCCAAATCTTTCGTGACATTTGTGAAAGAAGTGTCGCTCCAACCGATGAATTCGTAGCCATCTAAAGCAGGTGCTTCAACTGGAGTTGCAGATTTTCCTTTCTCCACATTCTGACTCTCTATCAAGACGCTGTCCTTCGTGTAGAATGATACAACGTATTTTTCGATATTAGAAACTTTATTCACAACCGCACGAACAGGATAGCCTTTGTAGCGTTTGTTAATCACATTGAATTCGACAGTCTTCTCTCTGCAATACAAGTAGCTAGCTTGGTTATCGTTGACCTCGTAGAGTGAGGATGACCAGTAAGAACCGCTGTAGTCCACTTCTTTAATAGTTGAATCATTGCGGTAGCCTGTGGCAGGAAGGAAAATGTGAATGTCGGAAGATTCGTTGTAGGATAAGGAAGGATCTTCATTCCAAGGAGCGATAAATTGTCCTTTGTCGCTCTCTTCCTTCGCCTTATAGAAGATTACACCAAATACATCTGTCCCGTTATAGTTGTCCGTCCATACAACATAGCAGTTTTTATAAAGTTCCTCCTGCTCTTCTTTAGTAGGCATTCTCCATTTTTCACCCCAGTTGGCGGTAGCAGCGTCATCCTCAGGAAGAAGTGAAGTGAGATTATCAATTGTGCTTGGATATTCTTTGCCTGAATTATACTTTGTCAAAGAGTCCAATTGCCATTTTTCTAAGAAATTATCCGTGAAACTTGCCTTAGCATATTTGTATGTGTTCCAGTCATACACTTCCTTTGGCTCAGTCTCGCCCCATGCGAAATAGTCGCCATACTCTGTCGGCTTGGTTGCTCCCACGTTGTATGTTGCCCAAAGAGTTCCACTTGGCAGGCCAAGATCTATATAGTCGTGACCAGCTATTTGTCCGCTGACTGGCAAGCTTTGAGTAGTGTCTTTCTTCTCCCATTTTAGGATATTCGAATTCTGAGAGAAATCCTTAACTTCCATCCAAATCAACAGACTATCATATTTACTATTAAAATAGACATCATGCAATGTTATTTTGTAAACAGAATCGTTTTCCTGAACATAGTCACATGTCACGCCTGTTTTTGAGAAGAGATAAGAATTCAAATAGAAATAATCGGTCTTTTTGCTATCATAATAATCTCCTTCGATACCACGCACTCTTTCTCTCTCAACATTTGAATAAAACGAAAGAGTTATATAACCTGATGTGTCGATATTAGCGATGTCACTCATATCCAATCCCCATATAGAGTCTCCTATCACTTCAACCGTGACGACGGTATCGCACACAATGTTCTTT
>CAMJFV010000034.1 GCA_946405045.1 uncultured Bacteroidales bacterium
ACAAATCAAGGTAGACGGTCAGTTCTCTAACGACGAGAAGGATATGTTGGCCGCATTCTATCAGGGAGAGTGTGTCGGTATGGCGAACATGAGCTACGACAAGACACTGGATATGTGGTATGCGTTGATGACTGTTTATTCTTCAGTCTCTAGATCTCACAATGTTGAGTATCGCATCTGGGATGCAAGCAAGGGACTTATGTCACGAGCTAATGCAACAGAGTCTACAATGTTTGTAAACAACAGTGTTTTGGGAAGACCAGACAAACCGATTGTATTCTCTAACGATTCGTTGAAGTATCAGAACATCCAATTGAACAAGGGATGGAACTGGGTTTCATTCAATTTGAAGAACGAAGGAATGTCTGACATGGATACATATCTTGGAAATGGAAACTGGGGTGCTAACAGTTTTGTGAAGAGCAAAAACAAGTCAGCAAACTACTCGTCATCTATGAAAGCATGGGTAAATGAAGGCGTTACTCTTAACAACACTGGCATGTTCAAGATCTATTCAGAGTATGATCAGACATTGTTTGTATCTGGTTCTGACATAGATTTGGCTTCTACTGAAATCCCTGTAAACGGAAAGTCTTGGAATTACATTTCTTACTTGCCAACTTACAGCATGACAGTAAAAGAGGCATTGGCTGACTATGAAGCAACTGAGGGTGATGTGATCAAGTCGAACGAAGGATTCGCGATGTATTACGGAAACAATTGGATCGGCTCACTTAAGAGCATGATGCCAAACAGTGGTTACATGTTGAAGAATGCAGGCGACGCTAAGAAGTTCAAGTATCCTACAACATCATCTTCTTTACGTTCAGCCACTCCTGTTGAACCACAGGCTTCTGACTACGAGATGAACATGAACATCATTGCTTATGTTCCAGAGAAATTGGATGGAGATATCGTACGTGCAATCGTTGGCGATGTTGAAAATGACGTTGAAGAAATCGAGTTGACAGACGACTACGCTCTTCAATTCATCAATATTGCAGCTAATGCAGGTGACAACATCCGCTTCACTTTGGAACGTGATGGTGTGACTTACGTTGCTTCTAACCAACTTTCTTTTGTCGGCGATGAAGTTTGTGGTACTCCAAAGAGTCCAGTGATTCTAAACTTCAATGTTGATGGAATCGGTGATGCTTTGGCAGTTTATCCAAACCCTGTCGAAGACATGTTGAACATAACAGGTATGATGAACAAAGCAGAAGATGTAACAATCGAGATCTTTGATCTGACTGGTAAACTTGTTTATTCAACTGAAGAGTCGGGTTCAGACTACAAATTGGAAGCACTTGTCAACATGACTGAGTTCGCATCAGGTTCATACATGTTGAAGGTGACTCAAAACGGTGAGTCAAAGACATTCAAAATAGTAAAGAAATAAATTAATTAACGAGAATGAAACATTGGTTGTTTATAATATCAGCCGCTATGTTGTCTTCAGGATTGTTCTCTTGTAGCGACGATCCTGAGGATTACAGCGACGATCTTGCAGAAATCAAAAAGATGCAAGGAGATTTGTCTGTCAAGCTCGACTCTCTTTCCAAAGCCCAAAAGGAGTTGGATAAGAAACAAGAGGATTTGAATAAGAAGCAAGAGGAGCTCAATAAAAAGGTTGAAGATCCAGAAGGCGGAGAAGAAGGTGGCGAAGGAGGTGAAGAAGGAGGAACTCCAGACACCAGCACAGTCTTCAAAAAATTTGAGAATCCAGGTTGGACATCAGTAGCATTTGATGGAGACTTTGCTTATTCAATGACTGTGGTTTACCAACTTCCTTCCGACATGAAAGGTGATGCCACAAGCAACGACCTCTTTGCTGCATTTGTGGGCGATGAATGTAGAGCAGTAGGAAAATCCATCAATGGAGTTTTTCTATTGACAGTCATCGGCACAGGTAATGAGTCAGAGCCAGTAGTATTCCGTTATTGGAATGCCAACACCCAATATATGTATGAATCGTTGGATAAAATCCAATTTACTCCCGATTTGACTTATGGTGTTGTGGACAATCCAAAGACTTTCAAGTGTAAGCATTTCTAATGCTTGGACATAGTCAATTTTAATTAGGGGCACTCGTAAGAGTGTCCCTTTTTGTATATTGACAAACTCGTAAAATACAGTTAGCTTGTTTTGACAAATATGATTTAGGATTTCATCATTCCGTCTTCTTTTGAAAGAATCTTCCTGTAAGGCTTTCCGTATCTATTGTATTGATAAAAGCATTTGGTTCCTCTCTCTTTATGGCTCTGACAATGGAAATATATTGGTCTTTACCGACTACAGAGTATACAATGGAAGTCTCTTTATGTTCATGAGATCCTTCCGCTTTGATAATCGTGGCTCCGTGATGGCACATAGAATCGATAATTCCACACACTAGTTCAGGCTGTTTAGTGACAATAAGCAATGTCTCTTTCTGATAATGCTGAAAAAGTATGTGTATCATCTGAGTGGACGCATATTGGAAAATGATGGAATAGAGAGCCTTATCCCATCCGAAGAGAAGTCCGGCAACAGAAAGGATGACAGCGTTGATACCAAGCACAAAATTCCAAGAATCCACATGCTTCTTTTCAGACATGTAGATGGCAATGAAATCTGTACCACCCGACGTCGACTCAACCGACAGACAAATACTGATGGCAACACCATTGATGATACCACCGAAAATTGAGACAAGCAAAACATCATCCGTTATTGTATAAGCAGGTATCATATCTGCGAATAGACCGACAAGCAAGATCATCAGACATGAGTATATTGTGAACTTCTTTCCAATAAACTTGAATCCGATAAATGCAGGAACGGCATTCAGCAGGATGTTGATCGGAGAATAAGGTATGTCCAGATCAAAAAAAAGCTTGAATATACGTTGTATAAGGAGAGTCAGACCAGTAGCTCCGCCAGGCAGAAGATTGCCTGCCTGCACAAATGTCTTGATGTTGACCGCCATTAGAAGGGCAGCTATAATGATGAAAAGAATCCTTTTTGAATCCTTCTTCAAATCGAATATTTTTGTTTCCATGCTTATTAAATAAAGGCATACAAAGTTACGATAAAAACATTTGCAACCAAATCTTACCCTGAAAGATTGATATTTGATATGTTTCGACGTGAAAAGACATTGAATTTATTGCAAAATAGCGTCTGTTTGATGGACAATTTGAATTGTTCCCAACAAAAAAGGCTGAATCCAACCACTGGATCCAGCCTTCTCAACCTTAAATACCAATTGTTTTGATGGCGAATAACGTTGTTTTAATACACGCGTCTTCGTCGATCATTAATTTTCAAATACCAAGCTTTCGTCGTTTGCGTCAACGATGATAGGTTTCTCCTTGTTTACGCTACCTGCCAACAATTTCTTTGACAATTCATTAAGCAAGTAACGCTGCAAAACTCTCTTCACCGGACGTGCTCCGAACTCAGGATCGTAGCCCTCAGTTGTGATGAAGTCCATAGCTTTTTGAGTAAGCTGTATATCAACATCCACGTCAGCAAGCATCTTCTTGATTTTTGCGACATGCAATCCTACGATCTTACCGATCTCATCCTTGTTAAGTGGAGTGAACATCACAATCTCATCGATACGGTTCAAGAACTCTGGTCGGATTGTCACCTTCAACATATCCATTACAGCGTTCTTTGCCGATTCTACAGTCTGCTCTTTATTTTCTGGAGTCATCTTCTCAAACTTCTCACGAATCTCATGTGAACCCATATTAGAAGTCATGATGATGATAGTGTTCTTGAAGTCGACGACACGACCTTTGTTGTCAGTCAATCGTCCGTCATCCAACACCTGAAGCAAGATATTGAATGTGTCCGGATGGGCTTTCTCAATCTCATCAAACAACACTACGCTGTATGGTTTACGACGAACAGCCTCTGTCAACTGGCCACCCTCATCGTATCCTACGTATCCCGGAGGCGCTCCGACTAGACGTGAGACAGAATGTTTCTCCTGATACTCACTCATATCGATACGTGTCATCATAGTCTCGTCGTCGAACAAGAACTCAGCCAACGCCTTGCTCAACTCCGTCTTACCGACACCGGTTGTACCAAGGAACAAGAATGAACCGATAGGTCTCTTTGGATCAGACAATCCTGCACGTGAACGACGCACCGCATCTGAAATAGCAGCGATCGCATCATCCTGACCTACAATTCTCTTGTGCAACTCTTCCTCCAAATGAAGAAGTTTCTCACGTTCACTCTGACGCATCTTCGTCACTGGAATTCCCGTCCAACGGCTTACGATGAATGCGATATCATCCTCGTCGACCTCCTCTTTGATCATTCGGCCCATACCGTTGTCCTCAAGTTGCTTCTCCAACGATTTGATAGCCTCCTCTGAGTCTTTTATCTTACCATAACGAAGTTCAGCCACAAGAGCATAATCACCCTCTCGCTCAGCCTTCTCCGCTTTGAATTTATAATCCTCGATTTTAGCCTTCTCCGCCTGTACCTGGTTGACAAGTTCCTTCTCGCTTCCCCATTTAGCCTTCATTGCCGAACATTCGTCTCTCTTCTCTGCAATTTCAGCGTTCAAAGCGGCAAGTTTCTTCTCATCGTTCTCTCTCTTGATTGCCTCACGCTCAATCTCAAGCTGCATGATGTCACGCTGCAAAGTATCAAGAGCCTCAGGTACAGAATCAATCTGTATACGTAGACGTGAAGCAGCCTCATCTATCAAGTCGATCGCCTTGTCTGGCAAGAAACGGTCTGTGATATATCGGCTAGAAAGTTCAACAGCAGCGATGATGGCATCGTCCTTGATACGCACCTTGTGGTGAGTCTCATATTTTTCTTTCAATCCACGAAGGATAGAGATTGTGCTCTCCTTGTCTGGCTCCTCAACCATAACCTTCTGGAAACGGCGTTCCAGAGCCTTATCCTTCTCGAAATATTTCTGATATTCATCAAGTGTAGTCGCACCGATAGATCTCAACTCACCACGGGCAAGAGCTGGTTTCAAAATATTTGCGGCATCCATAGCACCGTCTCCCTTACCTGCGCCTACCAGAGTATGGATCTCATCAATGAACAGGATGATTTCGCCGTCGGATTTCGACACCTCATTGACCACCGATTTCAAACGTTCCTCAAACTCTCCTTTATATTTAGCACCTGCGACAAGAGCACCCATATCCAATGAATACAATTGCTTTGTCTTTAGGTTTTCAGGCACATCACCACGCACTATTCTGTGAGCAAGTCCCTCAGCTATCGCTGTCTTACCTGTACCTGGCTCACCGATAAGAATAGGATTGTTTTTAGTACGACGTGAAAGAATCTGAAGCACACGTCGGATCTCTTCATCACGGCCAATCACCGGATCAAGTTTACCTGAACGCGCACGCTCATTCAAATTTATTGCGAATCTTTCAAGAGCCTGGTATGATTCCTCCGCACTATCTGATTTTACACTATTTCCTTTTCTCAATTCCTTAATTGCCTTTGCAGTGTCTTCAGCAGTCATGCCGAATTTCTTCAACACAATCGCCGCAGCACAATCAGTGTTTAGCAAACCAAGGATCATATATTCCACTGTGACGAAATCATCGCCAGCCTCACGGCTCAAAGTTTCCGCCTTAAACAGCATTTCATTAGTCATGTGGCTGAAATATGGTTCACCGCCTCTGACTTTTGGTCCCTGATCCACCATTCTATCTATAGCCAACGCAATATTTTTAGCATTAGCTCCGGTTTTACTCATCAGGAAGTTTACAATATTATCGCTCACTTTGAGAGCCGCCTTGAATATATGTTCCGGTTCGATAACTTGTTGACCGGAGATTTGCACTATTTTAATAGATTCCTTAACGACTTCTTGTGCTTTTAATGTGAAATTCTTAAAATCCATAATCGTCAGTTTTTAGAGTTATACATTAATATCGTTACACCAGAGAATGTTCAAAATGCGTGCCAGCATAAAAAATAAGAAGAAAATAATTGCAAACATGACAGAAAGTCCATTTTGCATGTCCTTTTTGGCTTATTATGCGACATTTTGGCAGAATAGCCATAGCTTTATACCTGTACGATTATACGTCAGCAAAAGAAAATCATAATAAATTCATAAAAACCACGAAAACATTTGCAAATATCAAAAAAAGCCGTACCTTTGCATCGTTTTTGAAAAACGACCAAAAAAATGGATCGGTAGCTCAGTTGGTAGAGCAACAGACTCTTAATCTGTGGGTCGTGGGTTCGACCCCCACCCGGTTCACTAAAGGGACGAAAGTCTTGGAGAGATGTCAGAGTGGTCGAATGAGCCGGTCTTGAAAACCGGTGTACTCGTAAGGGTACCGGGGGTTCGAATCCCTCTCTCTCCGCTGAAGCTTGTTTAACACAAGCTTTTTTTGTTTTAAACCATTTTATAATCTGAACCGACAATATAAGAACTATTGTCAATGATTCCAACAACAAAGGCTCAAAATCAAATACCCAAATTTGGGTATCATATAATTTTCCGAAAACCGCTATCTTTGCATAAAAATAAAGTGGATTATGAAGGCGTTGAAAATGTACGAAGCAGGAGACAAGATGATCAGTCTCATACGCGACAACTACAATATCCTACAGTCGCTAAACTCGTTTGGCATATCTCTTGGATTTGGAGACAAAACCGTAGATGAGACATGTCGAGCCAATAAGGTCGACACTTCTACTTTCCTTGCTGTGGTAAACTTCACCATAAACGGAACTAACGAATATGACCTTAGCAAATTATCCGCCTCCACGCTACTCCACTATCTTGCTGCAGGTCACCGCTACTACCTGGATTATCAATTACCATTCGTGCGACGTGAGTTGGCCGATGCCATAAACGACAACTTTGACTTTGATGACTCCGGCCGCAACAACGACAACGTAGGAGAACTAATCCTACAACTCTACGATCAGTATTCCCGTGAAATTCATAAGCACATGAATTATGAGGAAAAGACATTATTCCCATACATTGAGAAACTGTTGCAGGGAGAAGCCTCTACTACATATAATATAGACACGTTCGCCAAGCATCACACAGAGGCGGACAAGAGTCTTAAAGAGCTAAAAAGTCTTATCATCAAATACCTCCCGACAGATGCGGCAAACAGCAACCGTCTGACTTCTGCTCTATATTTCATCTACAACAACGAGGATTGGCTTGCAAACCACCAAGAGGTAGAAGACAAGATTTTCGTTCCGTTGATCCGTAAGATAGAAAACGATCTGAAATCGGCCCGCATAAGCAATGCAATTTCAGTTTTTGCCAACGCTGACCCAGAAACATCCAATGAAACAATTTCAGAACGAGAGAAAGAGGTCATCGTGGCTGTTGTCCAGGGCATGAGCAACAAGGAGATCGCCGACCATCTTTGCATATCAGTAAACACGGCTATCACCCACAGAAAGAATATCGCCAGAAAGTTGCAGATCCATAGTCCAGCCGGACTTACAATCTACGCTATAGTAAACGGTTTGGTGGATATAGATGCGTTGAAGAAATAATGATGGCTTTATATGTAATCAGCTTTCTTTTTAAAATCATTATCTAATAGAAATAAAAAAATCGATGACCGTAACGGCCATCGATTTTTATATGATTTCGTCTGTTTCATCATTTAGCAACTACCGCACGGACACTGCGTCCGCAGAAACGATAGTCAGGCATCAACTTAAAGTCTTCTTTTTCAAAGTAAAAACAATCCACTTTATTTGTACTAGACTTTTCAAGTGTTGACGACCAATAGCGGCCATAAGATCCTTCACTATATAGGCTTGAATCGCGACGATTTCCTGCCGCAGGCAAGAATATAATATTCTTATTCACCTTACTTACTCCTACAAAACCAGAAATGCCACTGTCATTAAAATCCGCAGTCCATTCCCACACACAACCATCAATCAATTCCTGCATCTCTTCACTAGTCGGCATTCGCCAATCAGAACCCCAGTTAACAAAAGCGGCATCATCTGTAGATTCCAATACGTTCTTATTGTCTACAGTACCATAAGATTCACTGTCACAATACTTAGTGAAGTCCATAGGAGAGTCCATATCATCAAGTTTTTTTCCTTCACTCAATTTGTAGTTGGAACCATAGTAACTCTCTTTAGTGTCAGTTTCTCCCCAGGCAAAATACTTTCCATACTCATTAGGTTTTGTTGCTCCTACGTTAAAAGTTGCCCACTTAACGCTTAAGCCAAGATCTACATAAGAATAGTCTCCTATTCTACCGCTAACACTCACTCCATTTTCCATCACCGCACGATCTTCGTAGTACACTTCATCTACATGTTCAACCTCGAAGCTCACGACATTACCATCGTCACCTTTTACACACATAAACATCACCGCATTAGAAGAAAATGCCAATGAAGATAAGGCGGCCACAGAAAAAATAAATTTTTTCATATTCTTTTTGTTTATTTAGATGTTTGTTAATTAATGCATTCTATGTATCACGTTCATTTCGTCTTTTTCCAATTGCTTTTTTAATTCCTCTATCGAATCGAATTTTATACTTTCTCTGATTCTCTCCACAAAGTTCACGTTCACCTCTTTATCATATATATCATCAGAGAAATCAAACAGGTATGCCTCAACACTTATTTTTCCTGTGTTGACGGTGGGACGTGAACCAATATATAACATCGCATCATAGACATGGGAATCAACCGTCACTCTTGCCGCATACACTCCATCCTTGGGCAACAGACGGCAATCATCATAAGCTATGTTGGCGGTAGGATAACCTATTGTCCTGCCAACCTGAAATCCTTTCACTACAGTTCCCGTCAATGAATATTCTCTTCCTAACAATCTCGCTGCTTTTGCAACGTCTCCTTCTGAGATCGTTTTTCTCACCGCCGATGAACTGACATTCAATCCGCCGATCACCAATGGAGACGATTGTATAACTTCAATACCTATCTCTTTTCCAAACTCCACATAATCCTCAAAATTCTCACTGCGGTTATGACCGAAACGGTGATCGTAGCCAATCATAAGGCAACGAACATTCAGTTTATCGTGTAGCAGACGCATAAACTCCTGTGCAGAAAGCATAGAAAGTTCCTGTGTAAATTCCGTCAACACCACATAATCGACTCCCGTCTCCTTCAACAGAACGATTTTTTCATCTGTGGTCGTAAGCAGAGATGGAATATAATCCGAATGTAGCACCTGACGAGGATGAGTTCGGAAAGTCAGCACAGCGGTTGCAAGGCCTCTTTTTTTCGCACAATCCGACAATTCTGACACCAAATAACGATGGCCAAGATGCACACCGTCGAAAAAACCGATTGTGAGAGCCAATGGTTGTTCGATTTTGGAATTGAATATGTCGATTACGTTTGTCATATTATATTAAGTGGGCAGGCATGAAACCTGCCCCTACCCCTAAAAATTCGGAAGGAGATATCCTTTTTGGTTAGCAAAGATATTATCAATGCTGTTGATTTCAAGGAATGTATTTCCACCGCCCTCTTGACTTCCGCTGATATAAACCACACGGTCGTCGAATCTCAAGAATCCGTCTTCTATCAGCAATTTAAGAGCCGCAAAGAAATAATGGCGGTTATCCTCTCTTGGAGCAAGATAGATCGGAATAACTCCGTAAGACAACGCCAACTGACGTATCAGTCGTTCTTTATAACATATCGCCAACACTGTGATGTCACCACGGTAGGCTGCGATGAAACGTGCGGTACGTCCTGTTATACTGTCTGTCACAATCGCTTTAGTGTGAAGCAATTCGGCTGAACGGGCAGCCTGCTCTGTAAGATATGAAGTGATATCATCAGGACCTGTTGCCAACGGCACTTTGATATCATTGTCTTTCAACTTTGTCTTTTCAGACTCCTCTGCGATCTTGCTCATTGTAGAGACCGCCTCAACCGGATATTTGCCGTATGCAGTCTCACCACTTAGCATCAATGCATCTGTACGGTAGAAGATCGCATTTGCGATATCAGTCACCTCAGCACGAGTCGGACGAGGATTCTTGATCATTGAGTGAAGCATCTGAGTAGCCACAATCACCGGTTTACGTGCGACAACACACTTACGTATAAGCACACGCTGAATTCCTGGTATTTTCTCCTGTGGCACCTCAATACCCAAGTCGCCACGGGCAATCATCACACCATAGGCAGCTTCAAGTATTTCATCTATATTGTCAACACCCTCCTGATTCTCAATCTTTGCGATGATTTTGATAGGGCTGTTATGTTCATCAAGAATCTGCTGGATATCAAGGACATCCTGTTTTGAGCGGACAAAAGAGTGAGCGATGAAATCGACATCATTCTCAATTGCGAAAAGAATATTATGTTTGTCTCTCTCCGTGAGCGACGGAAGATTAATCCTCACTCCTGGCACATTCACACTCTTACGTGATCCAAGTTCTCCCTCATTCTGAGCCTCACAAGTAAGACAAGTGTCGTTCTTGCTCAACACCATGACATCTATCTCTCCGTCATCAAAAAGGATATGGTCGCCGACCTTCACATCCTTCACAAAGTCGGGATATGTCACGTAAACCTCTCCTGGTCTGCTCTTTTTTGCAGCGTCTCCAGCAATCTTTATTATATCGCCACTCTTGATCTGGATCTTTTCATTACCAGCCTCGCCTTCAATAATAGTAGTACGTACCTCTGGACCCTTTGTGTCCATAAGGATACCGATTTCAGGCGAAACAGCTCGCACATTATTGATGATGCTTAGAAATCCCTCGTCACTAAGGTGGGCTGAGTTCATTCTCACCACATTCATTCCGTTCTCCCACAACTGACGGATAAAATCGACGTCGCAACGCTTGTCGGAAACAGTGGCTATGATTTTAGTTTTTTTTGCCATTTTATGATGTTGGGGTTATTCTTTGTCTTCTTCCTTCGATTTGTTATACTCTATCAGAGCCTCAATAGCAAGCCTGTATGAATCCATACCGAATCCAAGGATCGTACCCCAGCATGCAGCAGTAAGGAATGACTTATGACGAAACTCCTCTCTCTTGTGTGTATTGGAGATATGCACCTCAATCACGGGACATTTGATGGCACGGATCGCGTCTGGAATAGCCACTGAAGTGTGAGTATAAGCACCCGCATTCAGCACAATTCCGTCTGAAATAAATCCTGTCTCTTGAATAGTGTCGATAAGTTCTCCCTCAACATTCGACTGATAATATTCGATGTTTACATCAGGATAACGTGATTTCAACACATCCAAATAGTCTTCAAACGACTGACTTCCGTAAATTGTTGGTTCTCTCTTGCCCAAAAGATTAAGATTGGGTCCATTGATAATAATGATATTCATTCCTTGTCTATGATGTGTTACAAAACGTTGCAAAATTACGCTTTTTTATCCAAGTGACAAAAAATCATCTTATATTTGTGAAAAATATTGTTTATGAATATAGATAAATTTCGTCATCTTCCTATGGTGCGCGACTATGAGCAATACCTTATCGTCGAGCGTTCTCTGAGTGGCAACACAAAAGATGCGTACCTTGAGGATCTGGCGAAATTGCTTTCATATTTCACAACGGAGAACATAGAGGCAGAAACCGCGACACTCACTGACCTGGAATGTTTCGTGACATCGTTGGTAGAATTGGGAATTTCCGCCCGTTCACAAGCAAGAATAATATCAGGAATCAAATCTTTCTATAAATTCCTCATTCTTGAAGACGCGATATCTGACGACCCCACTGAACTGCTCGAATGTCCGTCGCTCGGCCGTCATCTTCCGGAAGTGCTTTCCATTGAGGAGATAGACGCAATTGAAGCACAAATAGACACTTCCACTCCGACAGGCAGACGCAACCTCGCTATTATAGAAATGCTCTACAGCTGCGGATTGCGTGTGAGTGAGCTTTCCAACCTGAAAATCTCCAACCTCGCTCTTGAACAGGAGTTTATAAGTGTCTTCGGAAAGGGAGACAAACAACGTCTGGTGCCAATTGGAGAAAGCAGTATAGACATTGTGAAAGATTGGATAAACGACCGTATGGAGATGGATAATGTGAAAGACAGTGAACGAGACTACCTGTTTCTTTCCAACCGAGGCAAACACATCTCACGCATAACTATTTTTGTATTAATCAAAGATTTGGCAGAAAAAGCCGGCATAACAAAAAACATCAGTCCACACACTTTCCGCCACTCATTCGCCACTCACCTGCTAGAAGGAGGAGCTGACCTGCGTAGCATTCAGGAGATGCTTGGCCATGAGTCGATTCTGACTACAGAAATATACACGCATATCAATGTTGACCATCTGCGCGACCAGATTATGCAGTATCATCCGCACTGCAAATAATGCGATAACGATAAAAACGAGAAAGAACAAAAAAATCATTAACTATCTTGAAGGAGACAGCGTTGAAGAACTGACAAATGCATTCCATGATGCCGTAGATGATTATCT